>BPTM01000224.1 GCA_023705945.1 Candidatus Heimdallarchaeota archaeon | reverse complement strand
ACTTGACAAGAAATGAAAATAGAGTTAGGCTTTTAATGTAAGCCTCGTGAGCTAGCCGATGAAAGTATCGGTTCACGAGGCTTGTTGTTTTCATCGGCAGCTCAAAAGGCTAGTAAAAGGGGTTGAGCAACCTTGAGTGAGAAGGTTGGCCGAAAGGCCGAAGGCTCAACCCCTTCTCCTTTTTGCTCGGGTTGCTTAACTCACCGCCAGGGTCGAGGCGGTTAAGTACAGAGAAAAGGAGGAAGCTATGGCACAGGAAATCTTAGCATTTGGCGCACCAAGAACCGAGGAGATGACCAAGACCGCGATTGGAGTGGTTGGTGCTGGCGTGACCGGCGTGGTTGAGGGTGTCATCGTCAAGATGGCACCACAGTTAGGTGCCCTCGAAGTCCCCTTCACCTGGGCTACTCTGCTCGGTGTACCAGCCGTAGGGATTGCGGGTGCTCTCTTTTCCAGGGGCATGATTAGTGACCTAATGCAAGGAGTAGCTGCTGGTGGCGCTGCTATTGCCGCTTTCACTCTACCAGCCATGTTGATACCAGACATGTTTAGCCGAAAGACCCAACGGCTGACCGCAGAGCAGCGAGCCCTTCTAGCTGCTGGCGGCGGCGACGTTAAGCTACTGGCAGCAGGTGCACTGGATGCAGCTCAGAGGGCACAGGCGGGCGCAGCCAGGTCAATGCTGGAGTTCTAGCACTCCAAAACAAAATAAGTCAAAAACCATTTGTTACTCCAAATGGAAACGGAGGTATACGAGATGGAACATTACGAATTGCGTCTATTAGCGGATTACACCCACACCGGTGTCCAGGCAGCCGGTAACACGGTAAGACCCTCACCAAGAGATGTCCTGGGCGAACTCGAGAGGGACGAGCGAGCCGAGGTGGTCTTTGCTGAAATCTTCTCCCCAGTCTCAGGTGGTGGTGAGGAGCCACTGAAGAAGGTTATCCCCGTCCTTGATGGTGAGAAGTACGGAGAGTATGTCTCGCTATCTGGCATCCTCTCGTCAGCGATGGCGCCACTTAAGAGGTCAATCTGGGCAGGCAAGCTTTACAGCTTCGGCACCCCAATGAGCAATAATCCGCTGCTCTCTACCACCCTTAAATACTCGGAGAGCATCAGCTTTGAGTGCGAGGCGGGGGCTGCTCAAATTACTGCCGACTACCGCATCAGGCTGTGGGGCTACGTCTACAAGGAAGCTGAGCTCCCTCGAGTCTTTGGGACCATGCTGTTCCCTGCCTCACTAATCGATAGGACCAGAGGCAGAACACTAACCTTAGCCAAGGCTGCCATACCGGTAAACGGCGATACCTGGAAGACACTACCCGGCGGCAAGGACCAGGGTATCCCCAAGATAAACCCCCTCATCCGCTTCGCCTATAACAAGGTCGCCACCGATGGCAAGAGCGGCGATTACCAGTTTCGTTATGAGACTGGCAACGTTGAGGATAGCGATGAGGACATGTATTTCGACTTCAATGCGCTCAACGCACTGCTGGTCGTGGGTCTTGGCATCAGGGCCGACGTAGCCGGTCACCTGGCAAAGAC
>BPTM01000223.1 GCA_023705945.1 Candidatus Heimdallarchaeota archaeon | reverse complement strand
TCCTCTGAGTTCTTCGGCTAGTTCTTCAACTTTCATAGTTAGCCCTCAGCCTCCTCGGATTTCTCTGGATAATGGCCTGCCTCGGCTACCTCGGGAAATAGTCCCTTGTCCGAAGCCTCCTTTATCAGTGGACATTTTCTAAGTTTATGTATCCTCTTTTTAGAGTAATTACAGTAGTGCATAATGGATTCGGAATAAGCGTAAGGTCTCAGCGCCTCATAATGGGGGCAGTTCATACAATTATCGGTCTTCATGATGTCAGCCATCAGCCCCCAATGGGCATTTTCGTCATGGGAACATAACTCAGGTAAGTTGCTACAGCTGCCGTGGAAACAATTCTCAATACCCTGTCTCCCAGAACTAAAACCTGCATAAAATCCAGTATACAGACCAGTACCAGAGTCATAAGAAAGCTGATGGCTAATCCACCATACCAAACCTTCCATGTCATTTTCGACATCAGTCCGAGACCTCCTTTAGATGCCATTTGCCATCTTTCCGCTCGATCAATCCATCACTTTCAGCCACTCTAAAGTTCCATCTTCCAAAGTTATAGCCAATCCACTCCGTCTTATGGAGCCCCAGTGCTTCACCGATCTCATCTGGGGTTCCAGGCTGTAACTTTAGGTAGGCTAGGACTCTCTCTGTTATGGTCATTCAGCCCTCACCCTTCAGAATCTTACCAAGTCTATCAAGATCATCTCTTGAAATATGACCCTTCCCTACAAGGGGCAGTCTTACAAACATCCCATATTTCCAAGTCTCGACAGCCTCAAGCATATCTTTTCTCTTTTGATTGTCTCGGTTGATTAATCTGATCTCCTGAAGAATGTCTCCAACGGGTGTGTTCACACCGTATTCGAGACCTTCGCAAATCTCGTCCCACATCTCAGCCTTTTTCTTCCACTCAAGAACCTGCTTCGCGTTAAACGGGCCTTCAGGATGCTCCTTCCAAATCAATCCATCTTCACCGACATAGTTTATGATGAATTGGGTCTCATCAGTTGGATCGTCTTTGATGAAGTACTTGGTGGTTTCCGTGTTGTTAGCGATAGCCGTTTCCTCGGCTAGTCTCTTGTTCCACTCCTCGTCTGTTTCCTCTTCCCAGCGTTCTATCTTCATCTCAGTTCTTACCCTCCTTATTTCCTCCTAGTCTATATCCCATTACAAATGTAGCGGTAGCAATCATTGAGACAATCATTATTACTATCCCCATTGGCACCTCAGTCAGAATATTTATCAGACCTCAGCCTCCTCCCCCACAAGGATAATGAGCCCACAGTTAGCGACCCAATAGACAACATCACCTGCGACCTGTCGATGGGCCTCATGGAATCTACAGCAATCCTTACACCAGATGTATATCTTCATTTAGCCCTCAGCCTCCATCAACAGAAACCGACTACTCTTCACGATTTCCTTTTCTTTACTCATCATCTCTCAACCTCTTTACTTATCTGAGCTTATCATACCGAAAACTAGACCTGCCAAGAGTACCAATAGGCCTATAAAAAATAGTGTCCAGTCATAGGCATACCAGAAACATCCAGGCGTATTCAAGCAGTAAGCCATTGCAACAGTGTTCGTGTCTATATTATCTGTTATCTGCCTAAGATGACTCATTTTCTTGTCGTATACATCGTCTGCAACCTCTATGACACCCGTGCTGTAGCTCTGTTCCTTCCACTCGATGAAATTGTTGGCGTAGTCGATAACGGACGTGATCTGGTCTATCGAAAACTGCGGGGTGTGTCTGTAGTTACGGTTCCACGTAAATGCTGCTGCATTATCGGTTGGCTTCAAACCCAGGTTCTCAATGCCCTGTATTGATCGATCTAGTGTTTGGATAACTAGATGCGGATCGTACATATTGCTGGCTGAGTTTATGTAGTTACCAAATTCCCTTCGGAAGGGT
>BPTM01000222.1 GCA_023705945.1 Candidatus Heimdallarchaeota archaeon | reverse complement strand
AGAAAATTTGATAGATATTTCGAAATGCTAAAATCAGAGCAATTAACCAAGCTGCTGTATATATATCTTCTAAATGAAGGCCTACATATGACATGAAGATAACTAGGGGAAAGACACCAATGGTTCCAAGCATAATTAAGGACAAACGTTGACGGTCATTCAAGTAAAGAGTATTCACTAAATATTTCTTAGCTTTTAAGAAAAATGTTTCATCTTGTTCCAGTTGTTTCAGTCTCCTTCTTGTCTTGGAATTGAATTCATAATATAAAAGTAGTGGATTCTACGGAACACAGTTTTTGGGGAAGAAAAAACCTTTTCCTTTTCCATAATTTTAAAATAGATACACGCCTTATTCTAATTAGAGTAACTTATGTATAACCAACCTCAATCATCTGTTCCACCCGACAAGCTTGTTCAACAAATGATAGTTCAAGCAATTCAAGCTTTTTACATTCAAGATTACGATACTGGTCTTTACTTCTTAAATCAAATCAAAACGAATCTTCCTCGATTTATGTATCAGATTAGTCCTTCATATAAGACATTATGTAAAGAAATTGTAAAATTATTACAGGATGGAAGTCTAGTACCAGATCGATCTTCACAGACAGATCAAGAAGCCGCAGCCACTTCTCACCCAGGTTTATCAGGGATAACATCAGGATTTGATCAACAAGATGGAAGTTCAGTAGATCCTGAACCAATTCAAGAACCAACATTTTCTCAATCTACTGAACCAGAAGAAACAGCACAACCTCAATCTACTGAACCAGAAGAAACAGCACAACCTCAATCTACTGAACCAGAAGAAACAGCACAACCTCAATCTTTTCAACCTATTGAAGAGGATGAAGCACCAAGAGGAACTGTTCCAACAGAATTCATATCTGAACTTTCTTCTGCTGTTGCTACTGTCAGAGACAAGAAGAAGAAAAAGGTAACTGAAAAACTTACGGGATCAATGGATGAATTAGAGGATTTTGATTTCTAATATTTTTCTATATCTTTTAATCATCCAATCTGTCTGGAATCAATCTCCAATCTCTTTTTACTAGTAATTCCACTGATTGTTCAACTTGCTTAATGGTTGTTTTTAATCTTTTTTTTAGAATGTCTTGAGTAATTGAAGAATAAATGTGTCTCATTCCACCATTTGGAAGCATTTCAATTTCCTTTGTAATTAATGCTTGTCCAATAAGTCTTTGAACTAACCTAACGGCTGTTGAACGATCTCTTTCTACGAAATCTGCTATTTCCTTTATGGTTCTTTTTTGCTTTAATGAATAAAAGTAGATTTTTACATGTAAAGGTTTTAAACCAAACAGACATTCGAAAATGTCGCATCTTCCACCTTCGTTTATGACTTCTGGAAGATTAATTAAACAACGATGCATCTTGAGAGTGTGTAAAAAATACGCACATAATAAATGTTGTGCTTCTACGAATTTGTAATATAGAACATTTTAAAAGAGAGTGTGCGTCAACCATACACAGCGTAGGTGTTTATGAGTGGACAAAGAGTTAGAGCGAATAAGAAAGGATAAGATGACACGATTAATGGAGGAAGATATACCAACGGTAGGAAACTTCCCACACGGAGGAATAACAGAGTTAAATGACCAAACCTTTGGTGAATTTGTTAAACAAGATGGTATAGTTGTGATAGATTGCTGGGCAGTATGGTGTGGTCCTTGTAGAACTATGGAACCTGTTATGGAACAATTAGCACAAGAATACGCAGGTAAAGTTACTATTGGAAAATTAAACGTAGATCAAAACCCACAATCATCTATGCGATATGGAATTTCTTCAATACCTAATTTCCTAGTCTTTCAAAATGGAAAATACTTAGGAAATATTGTAGGGGCAGTTGGAAAGAAACCATTTCAAAAACTTTTCAAAAAGATACTTTCAGGAGAACTTGATAAGAGAGAAGGATACTCTTAATCCGACTCATCCTCACTCAAATCAATAAGAGTAGCATATACGATTTTTTCGTCTTCGTTTAAGTTCATGATTCTTACTCCTTTTGTATTTCTACTTATTTCTCGTATTGATTCAATTCTTGTTCGTATACTAATACCTTTACTGTTGATTATTGAAACACTTTCTTTTCGAGTAGGTTTCTTTGGAACAATCAATACAGCTGAAACGTTGCCATTTCGATCATCAGTCTTTATATCAATAACTCCTCTTGCTCCTCTGTGAGTAAATCTATATTCATCACAAGCAGTGCGTTTACCGTAACCATTTTCGGTAATTGTAAGTAAGGAGGATTCATGTAGCTCATCATCACAAATCCCAGCTCCACAGATAATTACGTCGTTTTCATTTTTGAATCGCATTCCAGTTACACCATGGGCAGTACGTCCCATAGGACGTACTTCTTTTTCGTGGAAATGAGCAGTTAGCCCCAATTGTGTGGCTAGGTAAATGTGGTCGTCTCCAGAACTTATGAAAGTATCCACAACTTGATCCCCTTCTTCTATAGAAATACCAATAATTCCAGTTTTCCGGACATTCGAAAATGCAGATAAAACAGTTTTCTTTACCTTACCTTTTGCAGTAACAAAAAAGATAAAGAGACCTTTGTCAAAGGAATCCCTATTTACAGGTACTATTTTTACAACAGAAGAATCAACAGGTAAGATGGTTTTCCAAGCACTTCCTCTTGCATTTCTTCTTTTAACTTCAGGTATCTCAAATGCAGGTAATGAATGTATTTTTCCTTGCTCTGTAACCAAGAGGAGCGTATCCTTGTTGAGACACACAACCATATCATATAGGGAATCGTTATCTCTAAAAGTCACGGCTGTTAATCCCTTACCTCCTCTTCTCTGGGTCCTGAATTTATCTATCTCAATCGACCTAACATACCCTAAAGTAGAAGTTGTTATCAGAAGATGTCTATCATGAAGCATATCATAGATATCAGCATCCAAAGGAATATCAGCTTCATCTTTAATCTCTGTTCTTCGTTCATCTCCGAACTTGTCCTTTATTTCTAAAAGTTCTTGTTTAATCATTTGCATTCGCTTTTCTTTATGAGCTAAAAGATTTCTGTATTCTTTGATTTGCTTTTCTAGAGTTTCCTTTTCTGTTATTATGGCTTCAACTTCCATTCTAGCTAGACGAGCTAATTGCATAGCAAGAATTGCCTTTGCTTGCGCTTCATTTAACTTAAAACGCTTCATCAGCTTCTCTTGAGCATCTGTTCTATTTTCCGACTTCTTGATTAATTCAATGACTTCATCTATATTTTGAAGAGCAATGTGCAAACCTTCAAGAATGTTCAATCGCATCAAAGCTTTACTAAGATTGTGGTTAATCGTTTTACGAACTACATATTCTCGATGTTCTAGAAAAGTGGTAAGTGCTCGTTTGAGATTAAGCAGTAAAGGTCTTCCTCTTGCAAAAGCCATGTTTTTAGCATGCAAAACTCTTTGAAGTTGAGTATTTTTGAAAAGCTGACCAGTAATCACTCTAATTCCTTTTTCATGAGAATACTCTTCATGAATGTCAATCTCTATCCTAATCTTATCTTTTGATAAATCTCGAGCATCGGTTATACCTCGAACCTTTTTACTTGAGATTAGATCATGAAGTTCTTCCATCAAAGTACTCTTATTTGTTAGATAAGGTAATTCATGAACAATTATTGTTGCATATTCCCTAGAATCAGTTGGTTCTTTCACTTCAATTTTAGATCGAATGACAACTGGTGCTTTACCAGTACTATTGTATATAGGCATGGCTATACCATTTACTATTACACCACCTGTTGGGAAATCAGGACCTTTAACAATTTCTGATAGTTCTTCTACAGGTGTTTCTGGATCAGCGATAAGCTGTATAGTCGCAACACAGATTTCAGATAAATTGTGAGGTAAGATGGTAGAACTAAGACCAACAGCTATACCAGAAGTACCATTAACAAGTAATAGAGGAAACTTAACTGGTAAAACTGTAGGCTCCATTTCTTCTCCGTCAAAATTTTCTTGGAATTTCACTATTTCAGGTATAACATCCTGCAATAGTTCTGCAGAAATCTTTGCTAACCGTGCTTCAGTGTATCGCATTGCAGCTGCTGGGAAGCCATCTATAGAACCAAAGTTTCCTTGTCCATGCACAACGGGATACCTTAGAGAGAATGGTTGAGCTAATCTCACAAGAGCTTCATAAACACCTCCAGCATGAGGATGGTATTTTCCTGTAACTTCTCCAACAATACGAGCACACTTCTTATGTGGGCTTGAAAATGTTAACCGCATTTGATGCATAGCCCACAGAATTCTTCTGTGAACAGGTTTCAAACCATCTCTAGCATCAGGAATAGCTCTTTCACTTATCACGTAATGTGCATATTCAGTATAGGCGTCTTCCAATGTTTTTGATAAAGAAGCGCGATGGATTAATTCTTGGCTTTCATTACTTGTCATCATTATCAGTCCTTTACTATAACTCCAAATCCTCTGGAGTTTCATCTCCAGATATTTCAATGTCTATAATCTCGTCCATTGCTTGTGCAGTTTCTTCTGGATCAACAGGATCAACACCATATTCGAGTCTATATTCTGAAGCATCAACATTAAACACATCTTCCATGATGAATCTCTTCCTAAAGGTAACATCACTTCCCATGAGTTGTTCAAAACGTAAATCTGCTAGAGATATATCATCAATTTTCAGCTGTATCAAATAACGACTATTGACCTTCATTGAAGTAATTTCTAATTGATCAGCATTCATCTCTCCCAAACCTTTGTATCTTTGAACTTTAATATTTGCAGGATCTATTCCAGATCCAACTAGCTGTTCAACCAAAGAATCCTTTTCTTCTTCAGCGTAGCGATATTCAAAGCTTCCGCTTTCAAGAAGATCTGACTTCCCACGAGTTAAATACACACGGAAAAGTGGAGGCTTGGCAACGTAAATTTTACCCACTTCTATCAATTCGCGCATATATCGATAGAAGAAGGTTAGCAATAAGGTCATAATATGAGCACCATCAACATCTGCATCAGTGAGAATGATTATTTTGCCATATCTACAAGCTTCTAAATCAAAATCATCACCGATTCCAGTACCAATAGCCATAATCATACTTTGAATTTCCTTGTTGTTCAATGCTTTAACCATTCTTGATTTGAAAACATTCAGCACTTTACCTTTAAGGAACAAAATCTCTTGGAACTGACTATCTCTAGCTTTTACAGCTGTACCACCAGCTGACTGTCCTTCTACTAAAAACAATTCTCTTTTTAAAGGGTCTTTTTCTCTGCTTTCTACTAGTCGTCCTGGAAGACCAACTCGTTTACCTTTCATTCTAACAAGTTCTCTAGCTTTTCTTGCAGCAAATCTTGCTCTCTTAGCATCCATTGCTTTATCGATGATATTCCTTGCAGATTTTGTATTGATTTCCAAATACTCTTTGAATTTGTCAATCATCACTCTTTGGACAATGCCATCTACTTCACTATTACCCATTTTGGTTTTTGTTTGTCCTTCAAATTGAGGATCAGGATGTTTTATACTGATAATGGCAATTAACCCTTCTCGTACATCTTCTCCTCTCAAATTATCCTCTTTTGCAGTAAGTATGTTGCGAGACCTTCCATAATCATTAATTGCTCTGGTTAGTCCTGATTTAAAACCAGAAATATGTGTTCCACCCTCTGAAGTGTATATCCCATTAACAAAACCCATAATTATTTCATTATATCCTTCAGTATAGAGAATACTTAATTCGGTAATGACACCGTTTATCTCTCTCTCTACATGGAATACCTCTTCTGGTTCACCAAATAAGCTTTTTTTACCTTTAGTTAAATCCCAAACAAACTGTTTAATCCCTCCTTCAAACAGAAATTCTTGTTTCTTTGGTGGATCAGTTCGTTCATCTGTTAGAGAGAATCTCAAGTTACGATTGAGATAAGCCATTTCTTTGATTCTTCTAAGAATAATCTCATAGGTGAATTCTGTAACTGGAAAAATTTCAGGATCAGGATTGAAATAAATATAAGTCCCATGAGAAGTCATGCTATGATTTTCTCGCGTAACTACTTTTGTAGATGGTTTACCTTTACTATATTCTTGGATATATTCGTTATTATCCTTATAGACTTTAACCACTAATTTTTCAGATAGTGCGTTAACACATGATAAACCTACTCCATGTAAACCCCCAGACACTTTGTAAGCTTGTTTGTCAAATTTCCCTCCAGAATGTAATTTTGTAAATATAACTTCAAGTGTATTCAGATTAAGACGACGATGTTTCCCTACAGGAATACCTCTTCCATCATCAATAACTGAAAGTCCACCTTCGCGATGGATGACAATTTGAATGTTGTTGCACGATCCGGCCATATATTCATCAACAGAATTGTCAATAACTTCCCAAACTAGATGATGTAACCCTTCCTCGCCTGTTGAACCAATATACATTGCTGGCCTTTTTCTAATACCTTCAGTTCCTTCTAGAACCTTAATTGTGTCAACATCATAACTATCCTTTTTCGTTGACTTTTGCCTCGTTTTTTCATCCATAGTTATCACTAATTGCCTTTATATTTTGTTTCCAAAAATTGGAATCAGTTTTTTGCCATTTAACGCTTTTAGTCGGATGTTTTCCCCTAAATGTACGCTATTAAAATTGAGAGTTTATCATATAAAAAGAAATTGGTATGCCAGAGAGTTTTAAGGGGAAAAGAGCGCGAAATAAAGCATTTCTTGGTTTAAATTTATAATGGTCTAGTCAAAGGTGAAAAAAAGAGGTATTTGGAGATAATTTTTGTCCCTGATTTTCCTTGAATTGCAGCAATTGCATTTTCTGGACTAGTAAAGATTGTAACACCTTGTGTTTCCTTAACAAAACTGATTCCTGCTTCCATTTTCGGACCCATACTTCCCTTAATGAGATGTCCATCATTTTGGTATTGCATAGCTAAGGCTAAACCAATTTCGCTTATAGGTTCTCGGTCATCAGTATTATAATTCAAGTATGCATTTGAAACATCGGTGAGGATCATAAGAGTCTTTGCACCGATAGTAGGTTGGGGGAGGTTTGTATATATAAAAATTCTTTTCTTAATGCCTCTAATGAAAGAATAGGAGGAGAGTTTGAATATAACTAGGTTTCAATAACTGCTGATGAAGCTTCTTGGATTTCTCCATGAAGAGCATTTTGAGAATTTCCTGTTATCCTAACAATTACTCTCTCGCCTAGATTTCCTCGAGAAAGAATCACAGGTCTATAAAAGATGTTTCGTCCAAATTTCTGTCCAGAATGTGTCTCGTTTAGAATGAGAACATCGCCTTCCCAATCATACCAGGTCTTGTTTTTCTCCAATCGAATTTCCTTTATTTTTGTTGAAAGATATTTGCTTCTCTTCTTCTTTATGTCTGATGGGATTTTATTTTCGAATTTCGAGGAAGCAGCAAAAGGTCTGTCACCATATTTTGACACATTAACAATATCAAACTTATTTTTCTCAAGTAGTTTAACAGTTAAATCAAAATCGTAATTAGTTTCACCAGGAAATCCAACAATTATATCTGTTGAGAGAGTTATTCGAGGGATTCTATTTCGAATTTTCTTGACAAGACTATTAAAAGTTTCAACGTCATATTGACGTTTCATCACGCCAAGTATTTTGTCAGATCCACTTTGCACAGGAATATGTAAGAAACGATAAATTCGTTCGTCTTTTTCCATTATATCTAACAAATCGTCAATAATTTCTAACGCGAACTTAGGGTTCATCATCCCAATTCTTATTTGATAATCACCCTCGGTTTCGAGAATTTTAGCTAAGAGATCAGGTAGCGGAACACCATTGTCCCTACCAAAAACGGATGTATCTTGAGCTGTTATGTAAATTTCTTTTGCACCCATTTCTAAGGCACGATTTACATGATCGACCACCATCTTCACTGGATAACTGGTTAACCATCCTCTTGCATATTTCACAGCACAATAAGTGCAACTCCCCAAACACCCTTGAGCAATTGGAACAACTACAGTTAAGGGTTGCTTTGGAAGGAAAGCTGGATTTTCAGGCAACCTTGCAAGTTGGTATGTTTCACCATTAAATAATTGTAGAGGTACATATTTCAATATTGATTTGCCTAAATTAGGGGGAGTCAAGATAGCATCTGGGCAAGCCTTTTTGATTCTGTCCGGATTTATTTTAGGTAAACATCCTGTAACAATCACATCAGCATCAGTCATACTACATTTATAGATGAATTGAATGACTTTATCTTCAGTGGGTGTCTTAACTGCACAAGAATTGATAATTATAACATCAGCATCATATCGATCATCAACTTCTACACCGTTAGACTTTAGAAGAATCTGTCGTATATTCTCACCCTCTCCCTGATTTTGTGTGCAGCCAAAGTTTCTCAAATAGAAACGGAAAGTCAAGGATTCACCCATTAAGAAAAAGGTTTCACTTTACTTAAAAAACCCATTGTTTATTGACAAATCTAACAGATTCTGAAGTAATAAAGTGCTGCCTTAAAATATTAGAAAAATGATTAAATCATCAACAATTAGTAATAGAAAGATTTTTGGATTGAACCAAGAAAAGTGAAAAATAGTAATGTTACAGTGACAAAAATGAGCATGTTTGAACAAAAAGCCCCAATACTACTTTATGTAATTGATGTAGTTGATGGCCATCTGATAAAAGAAGAAGGAGAGTTTGGTCGTTGGGTATTGATAACCACTAATAACGAAAAAATCTACAAGATAAGAATCAATGGTACGATAGTAGATAAATATCATAGCGCAAGTGATGGAACTAAAAAAGCATTCACAACGCTAACTTTAGACGATGGAACAGCAACCGTTAGAATAAAAGCATGGGAAGAAACTGCGGAATTCTTAAACAGTTTTACTATTGGTAATGATGTTGATTTAATTGGAAAGCCTAGAACAAGTGAGGATGAAGTGTACATCTTACCCGAATCAGTGATTATAATTGAAGATTCAAATAAAGAGCTTTACCTACGTGCTAAAAAAATAAAACGATATTCAAAGAACAATCTAATTGTATCCAAGGAAGTACAAACTGCTCCAGAACACAATCAAGAGCAAAAAGATAGAATATGGGTTCTAATTGCAGATTCTGAAGAGGGGATGGAGCTGGAAGAAATTATAGAAAAAACCAAATTGGATAAAGCAACAGTTGAATCAATCATCCATGATCTACTAAATGATGGAGATATATATGAACCAAGTGCGCTGAAATTTAAAAAAATCTGATTGAACTTGTTTCATAGATCTAAGAAATGTGAATTGATCATGTTTACCAATTCATCTTTCAGTTCTAAACCTTCTACCGATGCGCCTAATTTTTCTATTTCATCAGAAAGGGAGTTTAAACCAACAATATATCTCATCCATAAACCTAAATCACTGGATACTGTATCATCGCTCTCAACTCTATAAAGGTGATACTCTATTGAAAAATAAGGGATGTATGGGAGTATTTCTGCTAACTCTTGAAGATTACATGCAGAACCATATATTTTCTTTGGAGAATTAGGATCACGGAAGACAAAAGGAGGATTAATAGGTTTAGTTGTTTCCTTGTTCTTAGAATTTAGTTCTGATTTTAACATAACAACCCCTTCTGTCCAGACCGAGTCGAAAGTTAATTCCTTATTTTTAAATTTTTTGTCTGAAATAACAAATTAAAATGAAGGAAAAGTAGTCAAAAATCGTTTAGTGAGTAATGGATAAAGAAATGTAAGCTGATTCAAAAAAGAATTTGTAAGGTAAACGTAAAAAACCTAATAAGGATTTCAGGTTCGGAATGAGTCTGAGTGTTACCCCTTCACTATGGCCGCGA
>BPTM01000221.1 GCA_023705945.1 Candidatus Heimdallarchaeota archaeon | reverse complement strand
TTAGAAGTTTGAATAGATTCTGTCGTTCACCTAATTGTTTCTCAACCATAGCATGGCCCACCATTTGTTCTATTGGAGAAAGTTGATGTGAGACAATTTCAAACCATGGTCCAAATGGAGAGATAACAGTTATATTATGTTTCCTTGCTCTGGCTCTCCGGATAGCTTTAATAATTCTATCAGGATGAGATTCTAAATCTGAAATTACTACAATGTAAGATGCACGTTTCACTCTTTGTAATAGATAATCGATTGCAACTTCCAAGTCTGCTTCTCCTTGAGGTTTAGCATGAGCAAGCGACTCTAAAAACTGAAATAGACGAGATCTCACAGATGTTACATCAACCCAATTTCTTATTTTATCATCATAAATACATAGTCCTACAAGATCCTTTTTCTCGAATGCAAGATGTATAAGAAGAACAGCACTTCGGATAGCATACTCTAGTTTAGTATTCCTAGGTAGGCCTGCACCCATGCTTGTTGAAGAATCTACTAATACAATCACACGTATATTCTCTTCAGATTCATATTCTCTAACCATCATCTTTCCTGAACGCGAGTAAGCTTTCCAATCTATGAATTTGAAAGGATCACCCACCTGATATAGTCGTATGCCCCAGAAATCTGAACCCATACCTTTTATTTTCGTTCTATGGAAACCAAACAGCACCCCTAGTTGTCTCTTCTTACCAATCATTTCCAATTTCTTAATATCTTCATAACTTGGATAAACTAAGATTTCTGTCTTTGTAATAATCTCTCCTTCTGTTGCGTAGAATCCCATTCGATCTCTGATAATCACTTTAGTAGGACCTATCTCAAAAACCCCTCTTATTGGGATTCTAACGACATATCCATAAGTTATCGTCTGTCTTGGATTTAGCTGTGTAACGATGAAGTTTTCACCTAGAATTAAATCGAAAACTTCTGGTATTGCATCATAGATCTCAACAGTTGGCAACTGATTTACAGATTTATTTCTAGCAGTTACTTCTATGTATACATAGTCTCCTGCGAAAGCCTTGGGTTTCGAAACTTTTCTTGTTATTTCTATTGATTTTGGGTTAGCTCCTAGTCTGTAAAATGGCAATCCTAACATAACTGAAAAGATTAACATAACTCCACCGATTATGAAAAACCATATTAGAGTACCTTCTATGTCAAGATAAAAATGTAAGAAATCCATTATACCTATACCTTGATTTTCAGCAGGATCTCCAGTCGTTGTGGAGTTCACTTGGGGGTTTACACCAAATGAATCCAACATGGTATTTAGTGATAAATAGCCCATTAGCGCAAAGCCTACGCTAATCATTATGATTCCACCAAAGACTAGCCAACCACCTCGGCGTGTGAACACTATATTCCACCTAATTTGTTCATATCATTTATACTGGAACAGGTAAGTTTCGAAGTATTTCACCAACAACGATAGTTCCAGTTGTTCCTTCTAACTCTGCTTCTGGTTTCATTTGCAATCTATGAGCTGATGCTACTCTAGCAACTCTTTTCACATCATCTGGGATAACGTAATCTCTTCCTCTCATTGCTGCTACAGATTTAGATGCATTTAGAAGAGCTATACTACATCTTGGACTTCCGCCCAATGTTAGTCTAGGATCTGTTCGAGTTGCTACGACCATATTCCTGATATAATCAATAATATCGTCATGAACAAATATCTGTGTCGCAATGCATTCTTTCATTTTAGTAATAGTCATAGGTGTAGTGACTCTACGAACTGATTGTTTGATCTATTTATGCTTTAATAGTATTATATCCTTCTCTTCTTCAGGGGAAGGTAGACCTACTAACAACTTAAACATGAACCTATCAACTTGAGCTTCTGGAAGAGGATAAGTTCCCTCCTGCTCAATAGGATTTTGTGTGGCTAATACTAAGAAGGGATCATCTAATTTGAAAGTAGTTCCTTCGACTGTAACTTGTTTTTCTGCCATTGCTTCTAGCAAAGCTGCTTGAGTTTTTGGTGGGCTTCTGTTGATTTCGTCAGCCAATAAGATATTTGTGAATATTGGCCCTTTTCTCATCTTGAATGTTCCAGCTTTTGGATCATAAATGGTAGTTCCTACCACATCTGATGGTAAAAGATCTGGAGTAAATTGAATTCTTTTGAATTCACACCCAAGTGTTAGAGAAAAGCTGTTAGCCATTACAGTTTTTGCAATTCCTGGAACGCCTTCTAGTAGACAGTGACCTCCACCAAGTAGAGCGATAAACATGTCTTCTAGAACATCAACTTTCCCAATAATTACTCGTCGCAATTCGCTGTATATTTCTTCCCAGACTCTCTTAATGTCCTTGGGGGTAACAACTGCTTCTGTTGCTGTCTTTGCTTTCGCTTTTCCTTTTGTTTCACTTGTTTCTTCACTCATTTTTTTCACTTTTCCTTATATCATTTTTTTTTGTAATCTTACAATCTATCAATTAATCCTTTAATAAATGTCATATATCTCATGAACAGAAATTCTTGGATGAACCTTGGTCTATTAAGATACTCGTTTATTTTTACTAATTCTCCATAAAGATCTTTAAATCTTAATGAAGGATATTTTATACTGAAGTATTCAGCTATTTCTTCTGGAGAAGACATTGATTGTTTTGACACCTTTCTTAAGCCTCTGACCATCGATCTATATAAAAGACCAACTGCTTCACTATAGGCACCTGAGTCAACGATTCGCCTTATTTCTCTCTCAAACCGTGATTTTCCTTGTTCTCCTCTATACTTAGTCCACAGCACTGGAGATAAACGTGTTTTCTTTGGTATTAATGGATAAGCAATTACAGCAAGTAGGACGGGTATAAAGGGTGAATAAAGTGGAAACATTGACATTTCAGTAATAAATTTCATTATTGCCATGGAATATACAGAAGCGCTGTAAAACTTCTGATGAGCGTGTCCTTCATCGAAGATGATAGGGATAGCACTTCCCGCAGTTACATTCATATCACTTCCTAAATAGCTGAACAAGTTCCTACTAAATATCAAATTGTCATTTTCTTCTGGTTTGTCAATCCATTTATTAATGAAAATATCAGGATCGCCAATCATTACTATTTTACCTAATCCTATTGGTAAGGTCATAATTGGAGCAAACATAACATTTCCCCACTCATCTGCATCAGGAAATGCTTCACCGTCTTTCGCTGATTGGAAATCAGATTCCATCCATGCAGATCTTGAAGTATAGAACGGAAGGAAGGGGAGAAACATATCTTCTATTTCAACACCAAATATTTCCAAGGAAATGGCTTGTAACGGCATCCAGTCAGTTCTTTCTTCTCCAGTTATGGGGTCATTGTGTCTGATAGCCAAACTCAAAACTGTTCCAAACTCCATTTGTAAACCCTTGGATATGCCTTCAGTTAGAGGATTTGATGGTTCCATATTTCTTAGAAGAGGTTGAGCAGGATTAGTTGTATATGTTTCAGCATCCATTAGAACTGATCCATTAAACGCAAAACCTCTCAATGTCCCCAACATGCTGAATAGCAGTGTTTCAGGACTACTTGTTTGATTTTCTCCAAATCCAAACAGATCCAATAAGGAGGGAATTGCTCCATCACTAAGCCTTGCTATCTCATCCCATGCATTAAGTAGTGAGAAGAATGGATCAAAAATTTGTGCTCCCGTACCAAAATCGTCAGCTATGACCAAACTACCTCCTTTTGCTAGGAATGTTACCAAAGATATTGTATCGATAGTATCATAATTTGCTGCTGGACCAATGACTGCGATTATTCCAGGATCAGGATAGCGGTTTAATACTGCTAGTGAGGACATACCATTAGTAATATTATATCCTTCATTTTCTAAGTTAACCCTTAAGCTGGATAATCCATCCCAACCTTCATTATAGATGCTGAATTTTGTTCCATATCCAGCTAAGCCAACTATACCTAGCAAAATGGGTACCACTATAATCATGAAAAGTATGAACATTGCAATGGAGTATTTTGAGAAGTTACTAACGAATTCAGACATCAAGTATAAAGTCAGAATCACGATAGTTACCACTATCATCATAGCTCCAATTTCTCGAGAAAATATGTAAGCTACAATTGTTCCTACAATAGCCAAGACTTCAGCAACGATGAAGAGAACTAATTTTCTCGGAGATATTTGTATGTTTATTCTCTTCTTCTTAGCCTCTGGTTTTGATCTTCTATCGCTTGACTGATTTCTTTGTTTGTTGTCTTGCTGGTTCAACTAATTCTACACCTTGTTCTCTTATTCCACGGAAACATATATCTAATCTCTGGATGGCTTCTTGGTAGTCATCATATTTGATTTCAGTATCCGTATATCTGGCAATTTCAAAGGATGTAAGATACTCGTCCATAACTTCTGTGGAGATATTAGCTCTATTAGCAACTGAAAAACCAAATTCTCTTCCAGTTTGATATGGCGCGCGGGACATATCTAGTAACCCGTTAGCAATGTTGGCTAATCCTCCAAAGGAAGCTATAACAGCACCTTTGTAATCTTGTCTTTGCTCAAATATTCTTACATCTGCCATGACAGATGTAAACATCTGGTTTAATGATTTTACTTGTTTTCTTTTCTTGAAGAACCCAAACATACCTCTATGACTCAATTTTCATTTCACCTACTTCTATTTTATCTACTATTTTTAATAATGCTCGTAATCCGGAATTGAAGTCACTTTCAGTTATTTCTTCATATCCATATCGTGCCTTTTCGAAATACGAGAGAAGTGTATACATTATCTCTCGCTCAATTTTGCCTTTTTCGGCAAGTAATCGCGAAAACTCCCAAGGAGTTTGACTCTTATATCTTGGTAAGTCGAAGAATTCTCGACCGATACCTTCTACCACTGTCCAAGTTTTCAGTAACCCCTCTTGGTATCTTCCTTCTAACCCATCTCTCTTAATATCTTCTATAATCTCTTTTAGATAGTCGCGCAATCGTCGTCTGAAAGTTTGTTTCTTTGCATAAGATTGCAGAGAATGTCTATTGAACCACAGGAAAAGAATTGCAACAACTGCTACAATACCTCCTGCAATACCTCCAATTATACCACCAATATTACCTGTTATTCCTCCTGGTGGAGGGGTAGTAGGACTAGCATTGATAACAACTAAATTCACTGGAGTTGTGGATATGGAATTTTCAACGTCGTCCACTGCTTCAATAGAATATACCAAAACAAAATTACCATAATCGGATAGTTCTATTTCTGAGAGATCAAATGTTGCCTCAAATACATCAGAGGTTCCAACTCGTGTCATAGTAATATCATAATTCACTTCATTGTAGGTAATGTGTAATATTACCTCAAACACTGAAGTGAGGACATCTGTCACTGTTGCAGAGAATTCAAGAACTGTTTCAGGGGTTATATATGATACATTTCCTGCTACGGCTACATTACTAATTGCTGGTGCATCACTATCAACAGCTTGCACGGTCTGCATTGACCCTGAGAGAGGGTTTGATGTTGGTACTGCCGTGTCATAGGCAATGTAATACCACTCAAACTGGAAATTATACTGAAGCGTAAGCTGATAGAACCATTCATTAGTACCAGGTATATTAGTCATCAAAGCTACAATATAATCAGTCTGATTTTCAAGTGTAACTAAATTGTGGTTATTAACATGAAGTGTGACATTTTCCATACCACTCCAAACAATACTATCGTTGATAAATACAGTAATGTTAATGTACGGGTTTAGTGGGTCACCAGAGGGTATAATGGTTGGCACTTGTTCTTCAAATGGTTCTACAAAATCACCTAATTGGAAAATATTTGGGGTGGAAACTGAATACAAAGAAGCTGTTCTACCAAAATCAGCATCATAATAAAGAAGAACATTAGTTTGTTTGGCACCAAATTCATCAAGACCATGACCTGCGAAATCTAGCACTATAATATAGTAATGAACATAATATTGGGATTCTCCTACTGTAGCATTAATAATGCCTCTATACTGATTTCCACCCACATGCCACAGCGCAAAGGATTGTAATCCACCAACTGATGTATTAGTTATCGGTTCATAATATTCATAGAAAAACTCTACTGATCTTATTCCAGTTCCAACATCAGTAACATAAATATCGAACTGTATGTTGAAATATGGATCATGAATTCCTGGATCGTAAGGATCAGGAGTTACAACCTCACTTGTAAAAATAGGATCGTTGTCATCAGGTCCATAAATATTAATTGTATGAGTTATGGAAGTAGCTGGAGCATAATCTCCACCTGAGGCTACCAACGACAGACTGGGATAAGCACGAGAATCTTGAAGTATTGAGAGAAAATTAAGAGCAGTAAAATCAACCCAATTCCTAGTTGAAGTAATTAGGAGATTGGATGTTTCTACATCTCCGCCATTTGTTAGTGTAATGAAAATATTTACCTTCTCTGGCAGTCTTAACCATTGATCGGTTACCGTTAAAGTATAATTATGAGTTGCATCAAGAGCACCCCAGAAAGTACTATTGAATACAGTGGATGTTGTACCATCTAAGATATTTGCTCCGCTAGGATCGGTTAGAGTTAGTATTAGTGCAAAATAAGTATTAAAAACAGAATTATTAAAAGCTCCAGCAGCAGCTGCATAGCGGTAATCAGCTCCAGAAACAGCTAGAGCTGTAACTGATATTGTTTTTGTTTGAGTTTCATTAGTAGAATAATCTGGAATGATTGTATCAACATGTCTTGACCCTATAGCAACAGAATATGGTAGAACAATTGAATCAGGGAAGTTCAATTGGAAACTAGATGATTGTGCAACATTACCATATTCATCATATAATGCTACTGTATAACCCATAGTATTTCCAGTTGTATAATATCTTACATCATCATCCAAATCCAAATCTATTCTAGTTATATTAATTGCTAAATATCCTTCTAAAATGTCATGTGTTAAGGTTGATCCAACAAACTCATCTCCATTGGGATCTACTATGAAATTAAACAAAAGAACGTCTGTTATGTCAGAAATATTATCACTATTAAAATAGAAAGTATCTTGGATTTCCGCAGAAAGATCAGTTACATAATCATTAGTATAAATTGTTCCCTCTCCTGCCCCTGAAATTGTTAATCGGACAGTTGAACTAGTTTCTGGACCTGATTCTGAGGTTAAATTTGCATAAATTGTAACGTATGTACCTCCAATGATTTCAGTTGGTGTGTTTATTTTGCTTGGTCCTACTACAAAATAGGCATCAACAACCACTTGATTCTCTGTAGCATTTTGATAAGTTTCATAGATCAATCTATCATTTTGAATATCACTTGTCCCTTCCTCTGTAAAGAAATTATATCCAAGTTGGTTAATATTATAAAACGCCTCATATGTTGCTGTTTCTACAGCAGGTCCTGGGGCAGTATTTGTATAAAGGTCTTGATTAGAAGAAAATGTTCTGTTAGTATCTATGTGTGTGCCATCAACTGACCAATCGACCTTAAGATGATAATCTGTTCCAGTTGGGTCAATAACTGTATCATTATCAAATAGAATGCGTGTGTTATACGAATAAGAGGCGCTTGGATTTGTAACATCGATAATTACTTCTAATTTAATTTGACCGAAATAAAATACATTTACGTCTCCTGGGCTTCCAGCTCCTCTTCCCATGCCTGGATTACCATAAAACCAAGCAAGAAGTGTAATTTCGCCAATTTTAGAGAAGGAGTCTATAGAAAGAGCAGAAGTAGTTAATGCAATGGAAAATTGACCTAATGCATTAGTTACAGCGCTTCCAACCCGATATTGAGCTGTTTCATAGGTTGCAGGACTACCAATAAATTGACTTTCAGTAACATTGTAGTAAAGCCAAACAGTTTCACCATCCCAGTAATCTCCTACAATAATACCCTGCAAAACACCCTCTACATTAATGAGAGTATCTCTAAAAATATACTCAGATGGTGCTGGAGATGTTATGCTTTTCATTATAGTAGGCACAGTTTGAATTTCAGTGTCAACCCCTTGAACAGTTAAATCACTATTTTTAGGAGAATAAATCACTTTATTTTCAGATTCGAGTTCCGGTTGAACAAAATCTTCAACAATGTCTGGAAAATGCTCATATCTAGTTAGTGCATAAGTATTGTCAACAATAGTTTGTGATCCTTGTCCAAATCTATACGTTGGAGATCTAATCTCACAATTCTGGCTGTCTAAATCATTTTGTGTTTGTACTAAAACTGCTGTAGACATCTGCATGATGAGTGTTAGAAAGAAAATGATTCCGATTAATTTTATTCTAAGACTCTTCATAGATATCTCTCCTTTACTGTAGTATTTCTATGATTCTGTGTTTGAATCGTAATTTGAACTAGCAACAAGAAAATCATAGTTGTGGCTAAAAGACTCTCATTATTTGCTACATAAACTAAAGAGAAACTTGTGATTTCAACCAATGGATCTGCGTAATCTTGATGTCCAACCACAACAGCAAAACTTCCTGGAGGAGTTGTAATGGAAACTGATTCAGATGCGTTCCACCTGTCTAGATAGAATACTAAGAAGACAAATAATCCTGCTCCATGGTTTCTAGCGTCTACTAAAATTGTTTCATTAACAAAACCATTAACATCTGTTATACTGTTTAACACGATTTTATTATATGGGATGGAAGAGTTCAATGATCCTGCAAGATCAGATTTGTATGTTGCCACATCCGTAGCTCCAGTATACACCTCATAATCTGATTCTTGTATAAACCAGACTTCAATTGGTTCACCATCTAACGCTTCTGGTGAGCCTAAGAGAGGTTGGAGGTAGAGAAAGAAATCAAAGCCTTCAAACAGAATGAAACCATCTAGTGTTACATCAAGGTCCGTGTCATTTAATGTTATATCAGATCGCATAAAGTCTATTAGCAACATTACAGTATAAGTATAATTTTGACCATAATTAGCAACTAGGAAATAAGTGGTGTCTTCAGGAAGGGCAAAATAGTCTATTGACCCGTTATTGGATAAAACTGTTGATACACCAACACCAGAAGTTAAAGCATCACCTATTTTAGTAACATCTTCAGGACCAATTATTTCAAGTTGTAACTGCTGAAGCTCATCAGATGTTAAAATATAATAGGAAACATATCTTCCACCCAGAGTAGTAGTATGTCCTTCATCCTCGTAAAGAGTTGAAGTTATAGCATACGTAAAACCTCTTTGAACTATATAATAATCATAAAACGTTGCTGGGTCCTCAGGACTCGGGAGATACTGCTTTGTTGCATTCATTGAAACAGTTGACAAATACCCCTCAGGCATAATTATGAAACCCGTACCATTCAAAGAAGTAAAACTAACATAAGCAAAAACTATATACGTCGTACTATCCGGATCTGAGGGATTAAAAATTGGATATGCCGTGCTATTAAATGTAGGATATACTTCTGCTATTCCAAACGCATTTGTTGCATCTTCTCCCAAATTATCAGCTATAGAAAGAAGTTGAGATGGATTTGTTTGATAAGTTTGATAATCTGCTGAGCTTACCGCTTTGAAATTAACCATTGCTCCATCTACAGGTGAACCTTCACTTGAAACATCTGCTCTTACTACGTATTGTAGATTATCAATAACATACACTTCATCACTCCCCACAACTTGCGTTGGAAGACTATTGTATGTTGGATACTCATACATTGACACATCTACATCATAAGAAGTGTAGAGAGTATTTTCACAATAGACTAAATCAACTCCACTAGGATATGGACCTATTTGAAATTGTCCCCAACGGTGTACGGGATCAGCACCACCTTCATCAATTGGAAGGAGAGCTTCTATCCAACCATAAAAGTTAGAAAATGTTAATGTTCTATTATTTGGGTCACCATCATTAGGGCTACCTAAAGCAAACCCAAAAACAGGCCTTGCAGGGATTCCATTTAAACGCATAGTCATAACAGCTAAAGTAAGAAAAGCTGAGATTGAGAAGTCTGTTCTATCAACAAGAAGTTGTGCCCTATCCCTACCCCCATTATCAGTTTGATCAGCTGTTGGGGTTCCATAATCACTTAGTATCTTGTCAATTATGTAAGCAGCACGTTCATAGTATGTATAACTGTTAGATGATGCAACAAAGTCAATATCATCTGCAAAAAGTTTAACTCCAGGAGAAGTTGTGGCATAATTTGTAGGTTGTTGGAGAAATCTTTCAATAGATGGATCAGTAGCATATCCAGGAACATAGTAATCGGTACAATCATTAATAATAGTCTGAGTATCATCCTGAACAAAATAGGTAGAATAGTGGTATTTACCAAAAAATCCAAAAATCTCAGCTGAAGATTGTAGCAATAGCTGATCCCTTAGTGTATATACGATATCCGTTGATCCATCTACTGCCGCAATAGAACCATTTTCATCAAACAAGTAATTATCCCAATCTGTACTGGGAGAACCAATATCTGTTCCATACGCATCAAGTTGGGGATAATTATAAGAGCTCCAAGTTGTGAGTAATGGAGTGGTGATTGTAGTAGTGGCTGAATAAGCCAACTGTTTGATATCCATCTCGATGGCAGTAGGTGCAGGTGATCCATAATCGCCAGATTGGAGAGTATTAGTTACAGCGTCGTTTGATGTGAATTCCCACGTTGAGGAATCATAATAATCGTGAACCTCCCACCTATAAAGGAAGTCACCTAAGTCACCATTTGAACCATCCGTAAAAACTTCCGCCATCTCTTGGCCACCTAAAGTATCGTTGAAATCTAGAGCATCAAGAAGATCTAGTAAACCGTCTATGTAGAAGGGAGCAGAACCTTGGAAATTAGCATTAAACCAATCAGGATCTATAAGTTGTTCGTCAATAACTCCAGGAGGTAAATCACGATATTTATCTAACATGCTCAAATAAGGGCCCATGAATGACATTAAGAGGATATAAATTATGAAACCTGTAAATAGAATTCTCCAGATATTATGTCTAGAATGCCATTTAAACAAAATAAATGGCCAAGATATTAGAGGAAGGAGTATATACAAAAAAATTGCAGCAATAATTCGTAAGGTGGTAGGTTTGAATTCAACCCTATATGTTTCAAACGCTGTTAGCAGTAGGAATACATTTATTCCAATTGCTACATAAAACAAAGTTGAGGTTACAAAGACAGGCAAACCTTGAATCTGTAAATCACTAAAAATAAATGTTAATACGATTGTAGCAATTAATGATGCACCAAAAATAATAGTGAAAACAATATTTACAGGCTTAATCTTCTTTTCTGCCATCACTTCTGCCGATATCTTATCTTGCCTTTTCTTTAGTTTTCTCTGCTTGGGGACGACGGCAGCTCGTGTCTTCAGTTTACTACCACTCTTTAATTGCTTAACTTTTTTTGGTTTCTCAGACATGGTTTTTCCTCATGCTAGTAGAAGGTACTGTGCACCAGATTGTTACCCTATTAACGTTATACAACCACTTTATTCAAAAACTTTTTGTGATATGTAATGACATTATTTCAACAAGATACAAAAGAAGGATAGTTTTTCAGAGTTTCATTCCTTTAGCTTATTATAATTTGATATATATTTACTATTAATATAATATAAATTACCATAACAAACAGCTAAAGTTAACTTCAAAAACAGATGTCATACATTCATTAAAAAACAAGCTGAAAATAGTTACATTTAGTACTAATAATTAGAATAATAGTACAGTATTATCTAAGGTGATTATCATCCAAGTTAAATTGATTTCTTACCCTGAAGAAGCAGAATTAATTGCAAAAATGGCCGGGTTAATATGCTATTCCGGTGAGAAAGTTTTCGAAGAGATAAAAGAAAAGGCCTCTCTTAAAACCGATGAATATCTTGAAGCAATAATAAAATCTGGACACTTATCAATATTAGAACACAATGTATTTGTTTTCTATGTTTCAGGAATAAGCCGCGTCACGTCTCATCAATTGGTAAGAAAGAGAATAGCTAGTTTTTCACAGCAATCCCAGAGATATGTTAGCGCGGAAAATTTTGAATATATTACCCCAGACGAAATCAATAAGTCAACTTTTGGAGAAAAATATAAGGAAATTGTAAATCAAACTCATGAACTTTATCAAAAAATGGTTAACAATGGCATTCCAAAAGAAGATGCACGATACATTTTACCTAACGCAACTTCCACCCAGTTAATAGTTTCTATGAATGGTCATTCACTAATCGATTTATTAGTAAGAAGGATTTGTGAAAAATCTCAGTGGGAGATTCGTGAATTAGCGGAAAGGATGTTGGAGGAAGTAAAAAAGGTTGCTCCAACAATCTTCAAAAATCTTGGTGCGTTTTGCGATTTCTATGGATATTGTCCAGAAAATAGTCATTCGTGCGGGAGAATGCCTACAATAGATGAATTAAGAGAAAAAGCTTCTCTTAAATAGTGTTATCAACTGAAATTTTCGATGTCATCTTCAGTTGCTTCTGTATCAGAATTTTTCTCTTGTTGTTGATCATCTTGTGTATCTACATCTACAATCTTGGGTAGAATTGCATTGGTTCTAATTAATAGTACTGAATATATTATAGCTACTAAAATCAAAGAAGGACGAATTATGTATTCAGCTAAGGAATCTTCAGGTATTAGGTAATAAACCATTAAAGCATAAAGGGCAGCAAGAGCAGTGAATATTATCAATATTAAAATTGGCCACAACATCCTTTTAAAAAGCACCGTCCATTGCTGTAGCGTTTTTATTCCTTCAGGAGATATATATTCAAAATCAGTTTTTATCAAATTGTCCTTATATTGTCGCACTTGTTCTTTTGTATACTGACTTTTTGTTCTTACAAATGTGTGCTCTTGTTCGAAGTATTCCATATAATAAAAAGTTAACAGAAAACGTAGACCTACACATAATCCAGCTAAGGATTGATATATTATAATATCAACTCGTCCCAAAGTAGCAGGGAAAAACATTGAGTTCGAGTTAGCTAGAAGAAGAGACAATATCGTACCAAATACAAAGAAGAGTCCAAAAGCAATTTCAGAGGACAATTTTATTTGAGTTCCTTTGAAAAAATCTGTCATCAATATTACTACTCCAAGCACCAACCAAATCGCGAAGATATAGATATTCAAACTGAAAGCTGATTGGATAACAATTGAACTGATGGCTAAAGCTCCAAAGAGATGATGAGCACCTGCGATGAAAGTAGACCCTAGAGCTGTTAGAGAGGTTAACTCCCAATCTTCCTCGTATATTTTGTCTCTTATTCTCATGATAATCGCCCCACTGCTTCTTGTACCAGTCTCTGTGTTGGAGAGTATTTTTTCATTAATCGGTATAAAGATAAGATGATATTATCATCATAACCAAATATATCTACATAATCTCCACGAATTGAATACAATAGTTGACGTAATTCAATTTCCCTTTTTCTATATTCATCTCTCACAATACTTGGAAAGACATCTTGTAATATCTCCCCATAATTCATATCTTCTGTCCTATCCAACATCCAGTTTTGTGAGGAAAGGATATTGAAATGCATGGTAGCAAAATTAACAAAAATCACTCTACTACCCATGGTTTGGAGTAGATGTATACCTTGTAGTTTTTTTACTAAATCACCCTCTAAATCGGAAAATATTATAGCTATAGAATGTAACACATTATTGTTTTTGGTAAATTTTACAGCATTAAGAAAACTACTATGAACACCAGTAGCTTCAATATCGTATAAGTTCAGCATAAGTCTTAGTTCATGTTTTCCTACTTGTGGTATTATGTATTTTTGCACATCTTTAGAATAAGCTACTACGGCCAAATCATGATTGGTACCTTTGATCAACGAACATAGTTCTACTACTGAAGATAATGCGTACTCGAACTTGGGTCCAAACATTGTACTGCTAAGATCTAGATAAATCAAGAAATGTAAGTTTCTTTGGTCTTCAAATTCTCTTGATATCAATTTATCATGTCTCGCAGTTGCATACCAATCGATGTGTTTTAGCTGATCTCCGGGTAAATAATCTCGAAGCGCGAAAAATTCATCGCCTCGTCCCTTAACTCTCTGAGCAAATTCATGAACCATTTTCAACAATAGTTCTTTCTTTGTCTTCCATGGTATGTTAATACGGGGTCTCTGAGGTAGTATCTTGATTTGTTGTGTGCTTTTCAGTATTCGCTTATGTTTGAAAAGATACTGGAAGGATCCTACGGAGATTTCAATTGGACCAATTTCACCATTTCCTCTTCTAGATGCAAGCAATAACCAAACAATTTTCGTCTTTTTTTGTGGTGATAATTTGATTAGTATGGTCTCTGCTTTGTCTATACTCTTAAAATGGAATGAGAAGCGGAGACTAATTTTCGTAAGAATAGTTCTTTTAGATGGATTTGTTAATTCAACTGCTACAGCTAATAAACCTCTACTTCTCATGAAATCCTTTGAACAGCTCATTTTTGTATTGAAAGAATAAGTATGTGAGAATAAGAAAGAAAGAAATGTGGAAGTAATAACTAACCAGAACAAGACACCGGGAATTATAAGAAGTAAATTATCTATTGCTAAGCCTATTATCACAAATAGACTCCCGAATAGAATGAAAGCCTTACCATTCTTTGTAAGTTCAAAGTGTCTCTCTTCTTCCATCTTAAATCTCTACTTTTAGTTTTATATCACAACTTCTACATCTGAAAGGATATTTTCAATTATCTCAGAAATACGAATTTGTTCGATTTCTGCCTCTGGAGAAAGTATTAATCTATGATTCATAACAGGAAAGAATATTGATTTGATATCATCAGGTTCTACAAAATCTCTACCCCTAATTGCAGCAATAGACCGACTCAGAGTAAGTAAAGCTATTGACCCTCTTGGACTTGCTCCAAGCGCTAAGGAAGGAATCGAACGTGTTGCAATTACTAGTTTAGCAATATACTCAAGAATCTGATTGCTTACAGTAACGTTTTTCTCAATTTCTGTTATTAATTTGATAATGGTTTTCTGGTCAGTAACTTTCTCAACATCTGCAAACATCTTTTCTCTCTTCTTAACAAGCATATTAACTTCTCCATGAAGAGAGGGAGGATAAACAGGAATCTTAACTAAAAATCTATCAATCTGAGCTTCTGGAAGAGGATAGACTCCTGTAGACTCTATTGGGTTTTGGGTAGCGATAACCATAAATGGCTCAGGAAGTTTGAACGTTTGATTACCCGAAGAAACTTGCTTCTCTTGCATAGCTTCTAACAAAGCAGATTGGGTTTTGGGTGGAGCCCTGTTTATTTCGTCTGTTAGTAGTATACTTGTGAAAACGGGTCCTTCAATGAATCTAAAAGAACTTGTTTCTCTTTCGTATATGTTACCTCCTGTGATATCAGCAGGCATTAAATCACTTGTAAACTGAATCCTTTTGAAATCCATTTTTATAACTTCTGCTAAAGTACTAGCCATCAATGTTTTTGCTATTCCAGGAACACCTTCTAGAAGAACGTGTCCTTCACTTAGAAGAGAAGCAAATATTAGTTCGATAACGTTTTCATTACCCACTATTCGTTCTTTCATTTGTTCCATTATTTTTTCAAAAATATCTTTTGTTTCTTGCACTTTTGTCATTTAAATCGTCCCCTTTTTTGTATTTCTTCAAGCATTCTGAAGAGTGAAAGGAAAGTTTGTTGATCTAATTTCCTTGTGAACGCAATTTCGAATAATTCTTTTTCCTCATCTGTAAATTTCTCCAATTGAATATAACTTACCTTTTTTGTAAGATAATAATGATAAGCTTTCTGAGGATAAAGCTCATACTGGAAATATAAGTTTGATAGAAACTGTTCTTCAATTGTTGGTTTTATAGGAGTACCAAAAGTATCGTATAACTCCCTCTCCCGTGACCAAATCCTATCTGATAAGAATTTCTTATAGGTTTCCTTTGGTTTAAATCTTTCTCTAAATCTTGGAGTGACATAATATAAGATTAAAACAATCAAAACAAGTAAGAAGATAAAGAGTTGTGTCTTCGATAACAAAATTATTGTCCCATAAGATTGGTTAATCATTCCTTCAGTTGTTGAAAAAGGCCATCTTTTATGACTTTCTTCAAAACATACAAGGCTTTCTTCCCCTGAAGAATAGTACCCAATAAGATAGAGTGCGAGATTAATGTTCCCAAAACCTTGACTATAGAGATCATTAGTTAGAAAACTTGGTGAAGAAATAACAACCACAACTCCAAGCCCCCTTCTAAGAACTGTACCTACCTGTAAACTTTCTGTATTTTCAGAATCAATATCCCAAATACGGTCTTGGTTCTCATCTAGAAACGCAGTATTATAAGTATGTATACCAAAAAGCTCTGTCTGTATTGAGTTCTCTACAACATAAGACAATTCTCTAGCTTCAATCATGCACAGACTAGTGTTTGTTTCAATTGGTGAGTTTAACATGATAATTTCTGGTGTTTTATAATAATAGGTTGTTTCTAATATTGTTGAACTTGAAAGAAAAACTCCAAGGCGTTGTGCTAGAATGTTGGTAGGACCCGAACCGGCTAATATAACTACTAGACCCCCTCGTAAAATAAAACCATCTATTGCCAATATTTCTGAATCCCGGTAGTTCTTAGAGCCTCCAGCTATAATAAGAGTTGATGATTCTGGAAGTTTAATAATAGGATCTGTTGATAATATCGTTCTTGTAGTATTGTAGCCAGATTCAAGAAGTAAACTATTGAAATATGACATGCCCCCAGGGTGTGTATTGTTTATAGAATATGGAGGTGGTTCGCTTGTGATATTAATACTAAGGGGGAGAATGATTACTAAAAATATGAGTAGAGTTTGAATAAGCATCTGGAACAATGGTGAATATTTCTTTGAAAATAGGACAGGTGTAAGTTTCATTGTTCATCTTCCTCGCTAATTCGTTGAATAATCTCGATATCCGTTTGAGCCTTACTCAAACTTTTTACTGCTTCAAGTTTTTCGATGAAATTCAACAAATCTTTCCTTTTCATTTGCTGTTTTTTATATCTTGCAACATAGAAAGTTTGAATTATTGTATTTAAGTATGGAAGAATATTAGGTAAATCAAGTGATTTTGCAAATTCTTTAGGTGTAAGATAAGTTTCTCTGCTTATCCCGAGAATCTTCTTCATGTTCTCATCAAGTTGATGATAACCAAAAATTATTCCTTCTGTATATTTTTTTTCTCTTAAATATTCCCTAAGCACTTCTGTAAGTGTTTTTATCTGCGTTCTGAGCTTTTCTCTTCTAGCTTTAAGTGTGCCTCCAGTAACCATGGAACTAGGCACGGGTCTACTTTCCTCAGTTTTTCTTCTGAAAAACAAAATGGCGATTAGAATTACTATAACTATTGCAACTGCTATGGGAATAACCTGAGCAGGAATAAGCGCTTCACTTCCACCTTGTGGATTATCTGGTGGAACAGTAGGAGTATTAGTTGGAGATGGAGGAGTAGCAGGATCAGATGTAAATGGGTCTGATGTGGAAGTAGGAGGTGAGAAAGAAGTGGTAGAAAGAGTACTTACAGGATAATCATCGATACTAAAATATGTTTCTTGAGTACTATTTACTAAGATAAATACTAGTATACAAGCGAGAACTATTAACAGCCTAATATTAATATATTTCTTGAAATCAAACTTCACTTGTATCACCTTTTTGATCTTCATCTATTACTAGTTTGCTTTGACGGAGGAAAGCGTAAACTTTACACAAAGGCCAATATCTGCTTAAGCACACTTGATATTTGTGAGCTGCTGTAAGATATCCCAAATAGGCGCATCTTCCATCTTCGTAATATATGCATGTGTCAGTTCTTACTTTCCTAAGGATTAAATTAACTGTTTTAGTCAAATAGACCATCGATAAAGCACTAAATTGTCTTTCGCTTCTCTTTGGAGGTTCATCTAAATCGAAAATTGTTTTGACTGTTAACGGCATATTTGGTAGAAGTAAATGCGAGTAAGATACCTTTGAACCTTTCTTGGTTGTTGATATACCGGATAGAATTTTACCTAAACTTATACCAATTGCTCCTCCGAGTCCACTTACTATTGTTAGTGAAAATGCAAAGACGATTAGAAAACCTAAGAAGTAATTACTGGCAAAGAATCCAGACATACTTGAAGAGCTTATTGAGGTAAATAGAACTATCTGTGAAAGGTAAAGAAGAATAAAGAAGAGAAGAGAAAAAACAACGGTTGGAATGATGAGATCTTGAGCTTCTTCTCTCCATATAATGCCCGCAATTATACCAGAAATAAGAAAGGGGATGAAAGCTGTAATCATGTAATTCGTGATTAATTCAAAAGCGTCTGTACCTTCAAATGCAAATGTAAATGGTAGAATTAAGATGGCATCAGGAGACCAAATAACGGTAGTAATGGTGAAAAGTTTCTGTAGTAAATGATAAAGGACACCAAAAAATATTGAAAAACCATATCCAATTGCCATATAAGTTGAGATTCTTAGAATAAGTTTAGTAATATACTCACGTTTTCCTCTATTTTTCAAATGAGGAAAAACTAATGTAGACAGTAAACCCCTAAAAGTCATCCTGAGGGGAGGGGTACCTCCTTCAACTTTTGGACCTTTATCAACAGGAAGGGGGGGTCGTCTTGTAATTACCATATTGCTCACCTATAGAACTATCAATCTCACTCCTTTTGATGTTTTGAATAGGAAGTAAACACTTGCAGAAGCTAATGTAAGTGTGCATAACAAACCTATGATTCCATAGACCATTTGTAAGATAGAGATTATCAAAAGTAATGAAAAAACTATCATGTACAAAGAGGTCACGATTATTGATATCGCAACAATTGAAAGAAGGTTTATTGAACTTATAATAGATTTTACTCTATTTCTTTTGTATCTGTGCCATACTACAGTTACGAATATTGTAATTATAATAGAAAGTAAGAACAAAGTATAACCAAGGAAAGATACTGTATCTTCAATAGATGCAAATGTAAAAATAAAACTGATAAACATCCCAACAGCTAGAATACGAGTAAAGCCAACTGCAATTGATGCTAAAAATGGTGGAGAGGAGGAACTCATCTTTTCGTATAATGCATCAACTTCTGTTCCACAGGACCAACAAATACGTGTAAATGGCGGTAGTACTTGATTGCAGTTTTGACATTGGATTTTAGGAAAAGACCAGCAATTCAGACAAAATTCTCCTGTATATACAGGTGTACGGCACTGTGAACATATCATTAAGTTAGTTTTTTCATCATAAAGAGGTTCTGTATTCTTCATTTTCTCAAGATCTTCCTTCAAGGGATGTGAGTGAGAGGTAATATCTGGACATTCCTTCTCAATGTGTTGAGTAAAACATTTAGGACAAAAGCTAGGAACATAGAACATTATCATTAAAACAAATATCCCAAACAAAACATAAGATAGGGTTCCAAGAATGGAATATATTAGCGATCTAGTTTCCTCATTTATGTTAAAAGCTGTATTATAATTCCATAAACTATGGAAAGAAATACTTAAAATTAAAAATAGTACACCTATTGCTATTTTTGTGTATTTTGGAAGTTTATTGCGATATATGAATACCAGCCCCAAACCTGTAGCAGCTAACATAGTTGTTACGGTGTGCAAGGGGTAAATGCTTCGTTTAAGAACTAAGAAACTAATAACGGTTTCAGGCGGAGAAGAGGAATAGGAAAGAAATTGTTCAAACAAATCAAACCATGCACCAAAAAAACCTCCAAGTAAAACAAAAATTCTAAATGAGGGCGTAAGCCTTGTGTGAATTGATCGTTTGGTATTGAGATTTAATCTAACATAGTTTCCCAACAAGATAATAATAGGAAAAATCTTCGCTATTTCTTCAACTATGGGGATAATAAATACATAGAAGATATAATGTATGATATGATACACTTCAGGAAACGAACCTATCGACGAGAAAAATCCAGAAATAGTGGCTACCAAAATAAAAGACTTATTTTCTATAACCACAGCAAAATAAGCTGAAAGAACGCCCATTACTAGGAGGAGAGAAAAGAGTTTCTTGATTAATTTGTTTTCAAGTTGAGTGCTCGTTATACTAAATAGCAAATAAAGGCACGTTATCCAAAGAATGAAGAATACTGTAATTGTGAGAATTATTAGAATTGGAAAATAGATAGAATTTTCATATCTAGTAACAATAGCAACTAGGAAATAAGCTAGAATCGCTAATACAGCCAAAAATGCGATTTTAACTAGCGTTGAAAAACTCAAGAAGCGTTTGTGTATTGGTTCAATGATTAACAAATCTTCAACTGAAGTAACCAATTTATTTTTCTTAGCTGAAACATGAATCATTGTTCCCAACTCTTATACTTCTATAGGTTAATAGCATATTTAGAGATATATCATTTTCGTGTTTGAGGGTAGTAATATTAAACACTTAAAACCTTTTACGAGAATCAACTAGTTACAAAGAGTATAAAATAGGTAGAAGAACTAGGTCTTCTTCTAATCATTTGGTTTTATTCTATTAATGCTGCTTCTGTTATGTCACCTATTCCTTTGAAAAGGAAGAATATGAATATAATTGCTGCTCCCACAAAAATACCTATTAGAGCAAATACAGAAATGGGTTCATTGGAAAAAACAATTTTTTCTGTAACAATATCTTGATGAGGTCCTGCAAGGAAGACTGATAGAAGCATTGCTCCCATAGACACTGTCAGTGGAACAAAATAGAATAAGGTTAGTTTAAGAGCTTGTAGTATTTTTACCATTTACACGGTCTCCTAATACTTGTTGTTCTTTTTTCTTTTTTGAATCTTTTAAACCTTTTTTTAATTCCCTAACATAAATGATCATAATATCTATCTTAGAATTGACTCTTGGATAATAACTAGAAGAAGGATACAAAGGAACCTTCAACTATGTTTCTCTGTAAGAACTTTCATTTTTTCTTTAACTTCTTCAATTCTTCCTTGAGATCCTGCCAATTGATAATGTTGAAGTGCTTCAGAATAATATTTCAAAGCTAGTTGAGGTTTCTCAGCTTCAACAAAGAGAGCATTATAGTAGGCTAGATGAGCTTTAATGACAGGTTCATCAGAACCTCTTTCTTCCATGAGTTCAACAGCTTTCTTAAGAAAAACTTTTCTTCCAGAAATATTTTTCTCTGCTGCAGCACGAGAAATATATGATTTAGCTTTACAATCAAGCTCTTCAGATTTATTATCTATTCGTTGGTAAGCAATTGCAGCTTGTTCAAAATGAGAAGCTGCTTCAACAAAACGCTTTTCTTTCATTAGTTGTCCAGCAATTACCCGTAAGATTTTTGCTTGTTGATTGAAAATTTTCTGGTATTCCGTAATCAAACCTAATCGATGGTAAAATCCACCTGATCTTCCCAAGTAATTTGCTGCTTCTAACGCTTTGTTAAATTTAATAGCGTCCATACCAAGATATTCATAGTATGAAGCTTTTGCTAAATCTATCTGCTTTCTATTCTCGTTTTGCTTGAAAATTTCTATAGCCTTTTCAGCATGCTCAGATGCTTCTCTATACTTCTTCTGTTGAGCAGCTAAACGTGCTTTTCCTAAATGTTCATTGGCTTTTTCTGCAGAAGATTTTTTTAACCCTTTAAACAAAGAATTGCACCTCTTAAGTCTTAAGTCTTAACTAAGCAACCTAGATAGAACTCAGACAACTAAGCTAGTTAAAAAACAGAAGAATATAAACGTTTGTTTAGTTTGAACCTAACCTAGATAATCATTGATTTCAGAGCCTTAAACTACATTATTAAGGTCCTATCTATTGAAATAATCTGCGACCATCTTCAAATTGAAGTTCTTCAATATCCGAAACAATTGATCGTTGTTTAAATCCTCTTATTATTGCAACAGGTATCATTTCTCCTGCTTGGCCCATAACTAGTTCAGCTGCTGAACACACTTCATCAGCCAAAGCCACAACTGTTGATTTAAGCTTGAAACCAAAAATATCTTCTCTTCCTTTTGCATCATCAATAACTGAAAAATTGTAGGAACCAATTGCTACATTGATTGCACCACGTCTTAGGGCTCTACCATGAGTATCAGCTATTAACAAAGATAGATTCTTTTGAAAAGCTTCAAATAATTTCTTACCAATTAAAGTTGCTGATTTACTAGAATCTACTGGAAGAGTCACAGCACAGTTAGGTTGGGTATTTGATTGATCTACGGCAGAATTAGCACAAATCCATCCGTGTTTGGTTTTTGTTATGATGATATTATTTTTCACTTTTAGAATCTTTGATGCTTCTGATAATATAAGCTCAACAAGAGAGGGATCTTTACCTGTTCTTCTTGCAATCATTTCAGCAAAAGGTGAAGGGTTAAGGGATGGAAGATAAAACTCCAAACCTTCAGCTCTAGAGATTATAGTATGAGCGATTACTATTATGTCACCATCTGAGATATGAATGGTTGTTTTCCGAATGGAATCAATAATAAGATCTGCTATATCATCGCCTCTCTTAATTATTGGTAATTCCAATGGGATAATCTCAATATGGTGCATTTAATTCACCTTAAATTGAATTTATGCTGATTCTATGGAAGCTAAAGCTTTAGCTCCTTTTCTTTTTATTGAGGATAATTTGACAGCAGGAGCTAATGTTTCTTCCCATTTACTTTCATCAATTTTCTTTACATCTAACAAATTGTCTTTAAGAGCAAACTCGAATAACTCTTTTCCAGCTTTGGTTCTTATTAAAATGATGTTGCAATCATCAGCAACACCAATATTACCAATTGAGATATCTGCAAATTCAGCTGCAAAGTCTTGGCAATATTTACATCCCTCTGCTTTAGCACCACTACATTCTTTGATTTTGATATCGGTCGTACCATCAGGATGTTCGAAGAAGAATTTCCCACGAGCACAATCAGTTTTTGTAAGATTGGATATAGAGAGACCCAGATTATTAGAGATAATATCTCGAAAACTAGCTGGATCATAACAGCTCATGCAAAACAAGCCTATTTTGTATTTCACCCTGAAATCTGCCCCAAGGTTTTTCATATCCATTATATTAGTTAAAGTTTCATTATGACAAGGTAAGCCAACTGCAGCAACTCTTTTCTTATTACTTAGTTTAATTGATGGAAGTTTTATTAAAATGGGATTAAGAGTGTATTTAGATTTTGATGATTTTCTAATATCGAACTCAGAAAGTGCTAACACTGGCACGGGGCTTAATAAGTCACTTCCATGATCGGTTACCAGTGAGCTATCAATTTTTCCTTTCTTCATAGCTGTTAAGAGCAAAGTAGTCACTATACCACCATTTTGTGACCTAGAGTGAATTTCTTCATCTTTAGTTTTTCCTGTATAAACTTCCAAAATGGGTCCAATCTCGTCTACAGAGTATGTTGGGTGTTCAACTTTTTGCTTAAATCGTAAACATATATCTACACAAGCTCCGCAAGAAATGCAACCTCCAACAAGCTTAGGCTTTAGTTGTTCGATTGAAATAACATAGACAGGGCAAACAGCTTCACATCCTCCGCATGAAACACAGTAACCTGGTTTTATTACTTCACGGTTTAGCATTGCAAAATTTCTTTTTCTTTTTCTTGGTTCAGTATTGCTCATTTCAAATCATCTCTTAGTAAAGATTAGGCTGAATAAGTATAATCTATTTTTAAACTATGCGAGATGGATGCAAAAAATAAAGGAATAAAGAAAATAAGAAGGTTAGACTTCTTCAAGTTCATCAAGAAGGTATCTCTCACTACCAGATTGTCTAGATTGTATTGCTAATTCTCTTTCAGAGATAATTTCTCTTTCTAGTCTATCTAGTGCAACTGCATATGCACTGAAGACTCCATAACCTTCTGCTTTAGCTACGTAAGTATGACCTTTGTCGGTGGATATTCTCAATCTTATCTGATAGAGAACAAAACCTCTAAATTTCTTCTTTGGAATAGATTTGGCATGAATAAACAATTGTCCGAAACTGCCAATCACAGGAGCAAATTTCTTTACAAGATCTACTCCCATCTCAATGACTGGTTCCATGTCTTCATCATCAACATCTCCAATTACTCTCACATAGTATCCTTCTGTCTTAGGGGGGATACTTACGGTTTCGAGAAGATCTGTAGTTGTTAAAACCCCAACAGGGTGATTTTCTTCGTTTATTATAATTAGCGTTTTGTGATTGGTTTTGTAAAGCTTACTTATAGCTTCAAGAACCAACTCGTTTTCTTTACAACTAACCACTTCTTCAGTCATAATATCTTTAATAGGAGCCGCTAGTGGAGTATATTGTACGGCTGACCTATCGCCTCTAGTTTGTTTAGTAGGGAAGCTAGGAATTAGAAGCTCAGCCATATCATGAGGACTAACAATGCCTAATAAGTAATTGTTTTCATCTATTACAGGCGCCCTAGAAATATTATTTGTCCTAGAGATTGCAATTAGCCTTGCTGTTGTAGTATCGGGACTTACACAAATAGGATTTGGAGTCATCATATCTTTCACAGTTTTATCTTTAAACAATGCAGCAGAGACCCTAATGACATCGATGTCCCTATAAACACCAATTATTTTTCCCTCGTCTTCGATAGGAACGGTGTTTATTTTTGCAGACAAAAGAGCTCTGGCTATATCATCAACAGAGGAATTCTTCTTAACGGTGGGGACTTTTTGGAGTAAGCTGGATACATTAGTATCAGGTTGTATTCTAGATTGCCTTGTTATATTCTTCTTTGTAAGATAACCAAAGAATATGCCTTTTTCGTCAAAAACCAGAACTTCACGTACATTTTCTTTAAAATATTCAAACACTTTCGATATTGGTTCATCAAGATTGATTGAAATATAATTAGAAACAATAGATAACTCAGTACTCATAAGCTAATACAATTTTTATGATTATAAAAGATTCTTATTCGTAGAAAGAAAGTAGAAAAAATGGAAGAGGTTTTTACTAAAGTATGTACTCCATTCTAAATTTAAGATGTTCTTCGCTGAATTGTTTACCAAGTCTTCCTGCGTGGAAGAATAACTTATCAACATTATAAGCTGAAAGAGCAGAAGTTTCAACATAATCAAATCGGTGTAGTTTTGCAAATGCTATAGCATCATCACGGGATACCGCTCGAGCATCTTTCAAATCATGTTTATTTCCACAGAGAATAATAGGGATGTCAGGTACTCGTGAAAGGACTTCAGTAGTCCAAATGTCAACATCATCAAAGGAGTTTTGATTAGTGATATCAAAAACTATAATCGCACATGTAGCACCTACGTAGTATTTTGGTCTAAGATAAGTGAACATTTCTTGACCACCTGTATCCCAGCAAGATAGTCTGATAGTTTCAGGGTCTGTGTATATTTTCTTTTGCATATTCTCATTCAATAATTCTGGTGTAAAGGTTAATGTTTTTGTTAACCAACTTACACCTAATGTTGGTATGTAGCTATGAATAAAGGTATTTAGTGTAAATCTTCTTGCTAACGAAGTCTTTCCAACAAATGCTGAGCCAACACATATTATTTTTTGTAACTGATTCATCTTTTTATCTCCACACCACATCTAATAAATCTTGAATTAAACCTAACCCATCCAATCTCTGCCATTCTACCTTCATCGCAGCAGGTACTCTTTGAGCAATTATGTATCTTAATCCTTCTTCTCCCATCTCCTTTTGTAAATAATCTAACATATTCTTAAGAAAACAAATAAATTCTCTCTTAATCTCGCTTGTTGTAATTTTCTTTGTATCAACTTCACCGATATCAAATCCCTCTTCAAGCGTCAGAGAATAAACTTCCTTTAGATAAGAATAATTTTCGTCTAAATATACCTGTAAATTTTCACTAAACTTCTCATAAAAATCTTCAATTTTTATAGAGTTTCTTTGTTCAATATAACTCGTTATCCCAGCCCAGATAGAATTTAAGATGTTTTCAAACACTTCTACCAGATTCCTTTTATCAATATCCTCAATATGAAGATCTAAAACATTCCACAACAAAAAAGAATGAGAGAGTGACTCTGATACTTCACGTCTCATGATCCCTTCTAATTCTTTTAGGAAATCAGTTGCACTAGTTTCGCTTGTAATTTCGAATGCATTCAAAAAAAGCTTCATGAAGAAAAATAATTGAGAAGAAACCATTTCCGTTGAATAATTTGGAGGGCTAAGCAAGACAAATAAGAATGAGTATTTACACTTAAACAGAATTTTTGTGTTACCAAACTTCATAACTTGAAGTTCATCTAAGGCGGGGGCCTTTTCTACCTCAGAGTAAAACTGAAGTAAAAACCTAACTATATCATCTACCTCTTTATCCTCTTTTTGGATTGTGTGGGGACGACAAAATAGTATTTCCATTTCATCTTTGTTTACTATGTAGAATCCAATCATATACCTGTACACCCACAATATTATAAGTGACTCAATGCGCTTAAAAATCTATTTTAAGTATCATATCGAGATAGTAAAGGAATTTGTTATAACAAAAAGGAAAAGAAAAGTAGAAGGGGCTTATTAAGTGTAACCAATTTTTGGACTTGTGATTCGACTCGGACTCTTGAACCTTTCACTGATTTTTTCGTAGTACTTAATAACCTCAGGTGTAACAGTGGGGTGTATTCTTTCAAGAGCATCATTGAAATGACTCATGGTTACAGATTCGATTTCAAAACTTTCTCGAAGAGCAAGCATGCCAGCTTCTCTGCATA
>BPTM01000220.1 GCA_023705945.1 Candidatus Heimdallarchaeota archaeon | reverse complement strand
TGGAATCTTAGAATAAATGAGAAGTATTTTACCATGTTTAACTATCTCATTCATTTTTGAATCCATGTTTACGTATAATATTAATCAAGGTTTCATCTCCCCATCTTTCTCTAAGATGTTTACGAGATATATGTTCTGACCAAGAATATTTATCATAATCAATTGTATCCACTTTATCTTTAGGTAAAGGAATTTTTGCTTTATTTTTGATATAATATCCTTGAGTGATGTAACCTTCATCCATAGATTTCATACATTCCTTGATTTCTATTTCATCCAATACTTTGTATTCATCTTCAAAAGCACTGTACTTTAAAGGATATCTTGGACGTATTTCTGTTTCCACAGAAGGATCAGGATAACCCAAGCATAAACCTACTACTGGAAAAACTCTTTGTGGAACTTTGAATACATCTGAAACCATATCTGCTCTTTGTGGAACAACACCTAACAGAACTGATCCCAACCCAAGAGCTTCAGCAGCGAGTATCACATTCTCGATCACAAGTGTTGCATCTTGAATACCTAACCAAAGACTCATACTGTCATCGAAAATATTTTCATATCCTCTTGCTCTAATAATCTTCTCCATTCTATCGTAATCAATAAAGAATATCATCAAAATCTGTGTTGTTGGATATACACCTATCCCTTTAAACTTCTTCATTTTCTCTTTATCTGAAGTATATACAATACTACACAATTGAGCGGCAAAAGGAGCACGAAAACCAGCAGTTAGGATTTGCACTAATACCTCTTTTGTGACTTCTTTATCTGTAAATTTCCTTATGGATCTTCTATCATGCATAATACTGAAAATGTTTTTCATGTAATCTTCTCAATTTGTACAAACAAAAATCGAAATAAAAAGTTATTCGAGATAAATAGAAATTACAACAATTTTCAATTCTTATTAATAATCTCTGGAAAAAATTATTAGAGTAATAGACAAAAGAGTCAAATATGGAAATTTCTTACCTTCCCTCTGATTATTTGGTAAACGGTTTAAGAAAACTAGAAGATATACAAAGAAAAGAATCAAGTTTCTTCTTAAGAGCTGTCAGAATTGAAAATAATTCATCAAACAAAATTCAAATAACGCAGTATCGGTTTGATATTCTGAGAAATTCCGAAACACTAAAAACAATAATCTATAATGAAAATATGATTAGAAAGAAGGCAGAAGATGTAAACAATTTAATTGATGCATTGGCACATCCAGATTTAGCAAAATTCTTTCTAGGAACGGCTGAATTCTGGAAAAAAGAGAATCTCTCATTAAATGAACTTGAACAGAATCAGGAAACAGGTTTGAGATTAGAACATTTTGTATACATGGACAAAGAACCAGTAGATCAGTTAATATTCACAGTATTGTACACGGAAAATAATGAAAAGAAAAAAGAAGAAATAATAATACCGTTAAGACAATACACGTGCAAAAATAATTATATTTTCCCACTTAAAGGAGCATGGATACCTGTTAATACGTTTGATAATCCTTATGAACATAGAAGAATGCATTCGCAGGAATTTGGTTTTGATTTAATCAAAGTTGATAAAGATATGAATTTAAGCTCCAACTCAGGAAAGAAGAATGAAATGTTCTCTTTTTATAGTGAAGAAGTCATAGCAATTGCAGATGGAGTGATTGTAAGCACATTCGATCAACTACCAGATAATCCAGCAGCTGGAGAGCTCTTACCTGAAGAAGATTTAGGAAAAATAATTGCGGAATCAGGATACCTTCCCGTTGCAGCTGGAAATCATATTGTAATTGAGCATCCTGGTGAGGAATATTCCTTCTATGCCCATTTGATTCCTAATAGCCTTAAAGTAAAAGTCGGAGAGAAAGTTAAACAAGGTCAAGTAATAGGATCCCTTGGGAATTCTGGAAATTCATCAGCACCTCACCTTCACTTTCATTTGATGGAAGGTCCAGATCCTTTGACTGCAAGAGGATTACCTTGCAAGTTTAACAATCTTACAGGTTTAGAAGGAGAAAAAATAGAAACAGTAGATAAAAATTTCTCAATTATTTATGCAGATTTATCTTTAAAATGAACATAATAGGAAATAGGAAAATTTTTACTTAATATATTGCCTTGTAATATGTCCTATTGTGTGTAAGATAACTATTGTGCGTCTATATCTAGAGATTTGTTTCCACAACCTTAATAAGGAAATAGGAGAGATTCTAGTTTGATACAATGTTCATTTAGAAAAGGAATTGAAATAAATGAAATATATCAAATGCAGAAAAGGATTATTTAGTATTCTTCTGCTAATGCTTTTTGTAGGTATCACCCAATCTTCAGAAATATACTCAGACCAACTAGAGGAAACTTCTAGTTCACTAAATTATACCACTCCACCAATTATAATAGAATCTGATAGTGATTTTATCTCTTATGGATTCTTAGGTAACGGAACAGCAATTGATCCTTATATCATTGAAAATTATAAGGTCTCTACAAGTGCAAATATAGGTATCAAAGTTTATAATACAACTAAATATTTTGTTATTCGAGATTGTTATGTTAGTGCAGATAACATCGGTATTTATATTGAAACTGTAGCTAGTGGAACAGCATTAATTGAGAATAATTTTTGTGTAAATAGTGACCAACGTGGTATATATGTTGAAACTTCTCCTTCAACAACTGTTCTTAACAACACGTGTATAAGTAATATCGGAATTTATTTCTACTATTCTCCTACCGCTTATGTTATCAACAATACATGTATAGGTGATTATGCGGCTATCTACGTGAGGGAATCACCTTCATCTTTGATAATTAACAATACATGCGAAAGCTCACATAATGGAATTCACATATCTACCTCACAATCATCTATAGTCACACATAATACCATTAATGTCATTACAGGCCTAACAGGAATCCAAGGATTATGGATATATTATTCTCATTTTACAAATGCTACTTTTAATAAATGCACAGAATATCTTTATTCTATGTTTGTTTTGGGTTCTGATTCATGTAATATTTTGAACAATGAATTGAGTTATGGTTCAGATAGCTGTATCTATTTATATGAATCTAATCAAAACACAATAAACAATAACACGTGTACAAATGGTCTAAAAGGGATTACTCTCTTTTCATCTAGTAATAGTTTCTTTATTTATAATCTCTTACAAGACAATACAGAACAGGGTATAGTTATAACCAGTACTTCCTCTACTGATAATTCAATATATCACAACACATTCAAAGACAACAATTTAGGAGGAATATCACAAGCTTATGATAATGGTACAAACAACTTATGGTACAATGTTTCTCTAACTAGTGGCAACTATTGGTCTGATTGGGCAGGTGCAGGAGGTTACTTAATTGATGGGTATGCGGGTTCTGTAGACCTTTTTCCACTTGGTGTCCCAATTGTACCAATCATAAGTGAATTTCAGTACCAAACAATATTTACTACTCTAATCCTGCAAATTTCTCTAATACTTGCAATTCAGCATAAACGCAGAAAGAATAAAAACTAATTTTTCTTTTTATTTTTTTCATTATAATGTAAAGACTCCTACCTACTAACAAGGTGCCGAATATTGAAAGGAGGTCTTGAAACAGTAGCTATCATAAAAACCCTCCCTTATTAGAAGTCCGTCTATTTGCTTCATCTGATGTGAGTAGGTCTAGAATTTGTAAGAGCTGTTCATAAGGAATTAATTTAGGTGGATAATGGCATATGATCTTTAATCCTGTTGTACGATGTTGAAAAAGAATAGAATGGTTGTTTTTGATAACTTTATCTATTTCAAAAAGCTGTCTTAAGAAACTAATTACCTGGATAAATTCTTTTATTTTGTCTTTCTTCTGTGTTGCTTGTTCTAGATGATAATCAGCAGCAATGTCTACTAATCTATCTAAATTGTTGTTAGAACTCATTGTCCTCATCCTCCTGTGCTTTGATTATTGGTTCAACTCTGTAAGCTGGCTTCCCCCTGTAGAGATATTCCCCTGTTCGATAAATTGGATTTCTTACCATGTAGGATAATGTACTGGTAGGGATCTTGAATTTTTGACTAATTCTAGAGTAAGAATAATTATTGTCAAACATACGAAAAATTTCAATGATTAAAGGTCTAAGCTCTTCATCAACAACTAATTTACCATCAATTATTTTATAACCATAAGGAGCTCGAGACATTACTTTTTCTTCTTTAAGCCTTCTTTCTATACCTTGCTCACTTTTTAATCGAGTTTTTCTTAGTTCTTCCTCTCCCATAAGATCATAGATCCTTTTCTTTATATTCGAATCATTATCTTCAGTTGAAAGAATTTCAACACCCAATTTCCTAAGCAAAATAGTAGCATAACCTAGATAATCTACATCTCTAGCTATACGATCCCGAGTTTGTACCCAGACTTCTTTAATAGGACCACTAGGATTCTGCAGGTTGAAGTCTTTTGTAAATTTCAGTAGTTCTTTAAAAGCTGGTCGCTCTTCAGGTGAAATGTCTCCTGAAACACCTTCAGCAGTAAAAGTCTTGATAACAGATCTATAACCTAGAGATTCTATTTTCTTAGTAACAACATCTATCTGTGTGCTGATTCCTGATTCTTGGTCATTAGTACTAGCTCGAGAATAAACAAGAACAGGAATAGAGATAGGTTTCAAACCGACTCCTTTAATCTCGTTACAATCTATCTTTTCCTTATCCTTTATCAAGTACAATCCCCCAATCCTTCTTTTTGTTGTTTAACCCAAGTGTCTAAAGTTGAATCTTTCTTAGAAACAGTTTTCTTTTCTTGGTTATCTTGTAGAGCATTGAACAAAGCGATGGCTCTCTTGTAATCTGTTTTTAATAAATTTTCAACGGAATAAATCTTGAATTTTTTCTTAAATTCGTTGTAGATTGTGTTAGAATGAACACCATTTATAGCTGTATCTTTAATTAGAGATCGGACGATCTTTGCTTGTTGTTTAGAAATAGGTTCAGCTTGAGAAGAAATACGTTCTTCAACCCTTTTTTCTAAAGCGTTTATTTTTGTATGTAAGTACTTAATTTCTCCACTATCAAAACGTCTAGATTTTTCAATTTCTTCAAGACTTTTTTCATGTCTTCTAAATTGCTGTTTTATATTTGCAAACAAAGGATCTGTTTCAGTGACAAAAGTAGTGTGAGGTACAATTTGTTGAGAAGTAGTTTTGGCTAGTATTTTCGTTGATAAAATATTTACAACCCAATCCATTACTAGAGAACTTTCAGGAGTTTTGATTAACCTGAGAATTTTAAGAACTCCAAGAAAAGTAATAAAGAGCTTAAGGTTTCCATGATATTTATCATTTTGAAGCTTCATTGAGAAGATTACGATATCATTTTCCAAATCACATTTAGATCTATTTCTTTTGACTACCTGATAAATTAATTTTGGATTATCAGGAAAAGCGATTCTACCAAGATGATTTAGAGCTAAAACTTTTTGTCCAGCAATATGGAAAACAGGAATCTCAATACCATTAAAAAGTAAAGTTTCTGCTACTTCAGGTAGATTAAATGTCTCTTTCAAATAAGGAATGATTGAGGTTTCTTCTTTGTTAGTTTCGTTAAGGTTCATCTTGCCATTACTCCTTTTTAGAAGAAGAATTTAAATATAAGAAAGAAAAATAGAATCATGATAGAAAGGTAGGAGTTTCTCCTACTTTTTTATTTCGCTTTGATTCTATTTGTTTATTCATCAGCTACTTTCTCTTTATCCTTTCTGATTACCTTTTGAGATTCGCCTTTTTCTTTTTTTGTTTAGCTAAATATTCTTTTACAGCTTTTTCTAGTTCTGTTTTTGCAGACCTAGCGTTTCTATTCTTTCGAAGCGAAAATTCTTGAAGCTGATAAAACAGATCCTTATCTATTCGAGCCAATGTACTGTTTGATGAAATTTTTATCACCTATCAGTATATTAGAAAATCAGTCTATATAAAAGTGTCGAAAAAATTTTCGACAATAAAGTTTATTAATTTACTAATCTATTTTTTAATTGTGTTAAAAATGTCGAAAAAAAAGGAAAATCTTGTACAAAGAGTAGCTTTTAGACTACCTATAGACAAATTTAAGAAAATTGACTCCATTTTACAAAATAGTGATTATAAAAACCAATCAAATTTTTTTCGTGGAGCTGTTGATTTATTATTGTTTTGGGAAAATGAACTTGACGTAGACGAAGTAACAGATCCTTCATTACAAAAGAGCATTAGAGATCGTTTTTCTAAGGTTGAGAAAGTAGAAAAGGAGTTTCCAAAAATAAGAGCGAAGATAAAAAAAAGGTATGAATTAATGAAAAAAGCAGAAACAGGACTAGAAGAATTAATGAAAAAAGCAGAAACAGGACTAGAAAAGGTTGATAAAAAAAGAAAAGAAGATCAAAATTTTGTTAAAAAATTTGCTCCAGGTTTAAAAGAATACGAGAGAGAAACAAAGAAAACCGCAATAGAAATAGTTCTATTCATCATTCAACTAATAAGAAATTTATACTCGCAATTTGAAGAAAAAGAAACACCGCTTAATATTAAGGAATGGGAGACACAAATTTTAGCTGATGCTAAAAAGTTGTTTGATGAGATTACATCTGAAGAACCAAAAGAAGATATCAACAGCAATTTTAAGATAAACACAGTTACAAAAGGTTTAACTGCAAAAGAGTTCTTTAAAACTGTAGATGCATCTCAGTTCGAAAAATTCAAAAAAGAAGGAAAGAAAAAAAATTAACCATAGAAGTTCTCCTCTTCATTTGGTTTTATATCTCCTTCTCTTATTACAGGTTCAACTTTGTAGATCACTTTTCCTTTCCAGGTATATTCCCCTGTAGTGTAAATAGGATTCTTTCTCATATAAGCTAAAGTGCTGCGAGGAATACTGAATTTGTTACATATTGTACTCATGGTTACATTATCTTCAAACATCTGGAAGATCTGAATAATTCTAGGTCTAAGAGATTCATCAACTACCAGCTTATCATTTTCTATCTTGTACCCGAAAGGAGCTCGAGATAAAACCTTCTTTTCGTTTATCCTTCTTTTAATCCCATAGACTCTTTTCTGTCTGTACTTCTTCAGTTCCTCTTCTCCAAGCATATCATAGATCCGAGTAACAAGCATTTCATCAGATTCTTCAGTAGCTCTGATTTCGACACCCTTTGCTCGTAAAATAACAGAGGCATAACCTAGCATATCAACTTCTCTAGCTATTCGATCTCTTGTTTGTACCCACAGCTCTTTGATGGGATCGTTAGGTTTCTGAAGGTTGAATTCTTCAATGTACTTAAGTAGCTCTTTGAAAGCTGGTCTTTCTTCTATGTGGCTGTCTCCTGAAACTTCTTCATCTGTGAACGTTTGTAATATGTTTCTATATCCTAGAGATTGAATCTTTTGAGTGATTACATCTAGCTGGGTATCTTTTCCGCTTTCTTGATCTGAAGTAGAAACACGAATGTAAATAATAGCATTGATGTGCATGGTCCTAAACTCCTATTTTAGCTAGAAGTTTTTCAGCTTCTACAATCATGTGTTTAATTTCTTCTTGTCTTTCAGCTTCTACCTGTTGATAGATCTCTTGATTAAAATGTTTCAGAATTGATTGGACTACAAGATTTTGAAAAACAAGAGGTTCAAGAGCGTCAAGTTCACAGCCCTTTTCTCCAAATTCACCGTAATCCTGCATAAACCAATTATAATTTTTATCTCTCTTTTTTAGAGGTATTAGAGGAAGATTGTATTGTTTTATTTGTTCAGATGTTAAAGCAACATCAACAAAATTGACAGTTGTATCCAAATTGGCTAATT
>BPTM01000219.1 GCA_023705945.1 Candidatus Heimdallarchaeota archaeon | reverse complement strand
GCGATCCTTTTCAATTTCATGACTATTCTCATCTACATTTCAACAATTATCTGCTCTTAAGGAACAGAGTCTATTGTAGTAATTAATCCTTTTCCCTATATAAAGCCTCAATAACCATTTGTGGCAAGGATAAGGAGCTAGATTTAAACCTTTAATTCATTGGAGAATGAATGTCAATAGAATGGTTTTCCACTAGCTCCTATAGTATTTTTTCTGGTCTGATATATAAATTTTCTATTAAGATAAAGATATGTTAAAATCAAGCAGCAAAATTCAGGTTAATCTAGTTCTTCATTGACATAGTTTTTTCTTGTATTTTATATAGTAATTTCTATAGTGATTTATTGCCATAAATTGTGGTTAATAATTTATTGGAGATAAAACGAAAATGTCAATTAAAAAACTATTTGTGTTCCTAGTGATTGTATCTTTTATTACGTCACTAAGTGTAAGTCTTGTTAGCTTTGGAAAGGTAAATGACACTGTGACAGTGGAAGTTCCCTTTTCAGAACAAAGAACAAGTAAAGAAAAAATCGATATTGTACTTTCAGCAAAAAATTTTGAAGAAGGAGATGGAAAATTTATTCACTCTGTTATGCTGTTTAGCTCAAAGTACAATGTTACGATTGAAGATGTGGAGATTCGATATCGTTATAACAACCTGAATGGTCTATCAGCTATTCTTCCTGGGTCGCTTTATTACTATTTAAAATGTTCCCCTTATGTTCTCGCAATTTCTGAGGTTGTGGTAAGTGAAAAATCTGGTTTATATGATGATTTCTTAGATTGGGGAGTGGATACCGTTAATGCTGAACGAGCTTGGGGTGGTTCAGAAGATGCTACCAGTATTTCTTCTAGTCCAAAGGCAACAGGAGATGGTATAAGATTAGGTCTCCTCGATACTGGTTTAAACATGAATCATGAAGATTTAGATGGTAACTACATAGGTGGTTGGGATGTCGCTGATGAAGATGAAGTTCCTGAACCCTATGAAATTACTAACAGTCATGGAACTAGAATGGCTGGAATTATCTGTGCAGAAGATAATGGTTTGAACACTATAGGTGTTGCTCCGGAAGTTGATCTTTATGGAATTAGTCTGAACTTTAATTATTTTGATGAGATCCTAGCTGCACTTGAATGGGTGCTAGACCCATTCAATTCAACCCATCCGTCAATCTATGAACCAATGCAGATTCTTTCCATGAGTTGGGGATTTCCATTACTGTCTGGAGTCATACATGAAATTGTTCTCTTAGCCATGCAGAAAGTTTATCGAGAAGATATAGTACTTGTTGCTGCAATGGGAAATAGTAATAAAGATCACTCTATCACTGTACCTGGCGCTATGGAAGAATCAATTAGTGTTGGATCAATAGAAAGAGATACAAGTCACTCTGGATATTACTCAAGATGGGTAAGTAGTTCTTACTCAGGCAGTAACTATGGTGATTGGCTTGATGTTGTCGCACCTGGTGGGGATGGAGATATTCTGACTACAAAAGGTACTGGGAGTGTTACATATTCTGGTAGAACTTCTGCAGCTACTGCTCATGTTGCAGGTGTAGTTGCTTTAATGCTTGAGGTTAACCCTGATTTAACTCCTGGTGAAATAAAATGGTTGTTGAAAGAATCAGCAAATAACGATTTTATTTGGGATTATAACAGTCATGAGTATGGTGTGGGTATAGTTGATGCTAATGAAGCTGTAATTCAAGTTCAGAACTATGTTGCCACTGACTCTGATAATGATGGTTTACCTGACAAGCAGGAGATTATCGATGGTACTGATCCTTATGATTCTGATAGCGATAATGATGGTTTAACAGATTATGAGGAATTCTATCATGAAACCTATTTTCTCGATGCTACCAATGCTGACACCGATGGAGATAATTTAGGTGATGGGTGGGAAATAGATGTTGGTTTTGATCCTACAGTAACAACTTCTAGCGTTGCTGATCCAGATGATGATGGCCTCAACAATTTACAAGAATTCCAATTGGGTACTGATCCTAACGATAGTGATACAGATGATGATTTAATTTTGGACAGTGATGAATTTGACTGGGGATTAAATCCTTTAGTTGCTTCGGATGCTGACGCTGATTATGATTCGGATGGATTGACGAATTTAGAGGAGATCAATGGTTGGTTTGATGATAATGGTGATGGAGACTATCTTGATTCAGGCGAAAAGAGTTATTATAAGACTAATCCTTATGAAGAAGATACAGATGGGGATGGTTTTGATGATTATGAAGAACAGCATCCTCATCGTGGACCACCAACTGATCCTACTGATCCTACTGATCCAACTGGAGGGTTTTTTCCATAAACCCCCTATCATTTTTTTCTTTTCTTTTTTATCTAAAAACCATGGCAAACATTGTTGTTTTTTGTAACGTTGTTTTTTCTTTTTCAGACATATCTACAAACTATCATTAATAATGCAAGAAAATGACAATCTTATTATTCATACAATGCTAATTTTATCCGAAGTAGTTTATCTGCTTCAAGTGTAAGTATTTCTTGCAAGTACTTACCCACTTCCCTACGGGTTTGCCTTCATGGCAAACCCACCTTATTCTTTACTCATAATCTTAGCTTGGTTATATCTCCTAAGAATCTCTTTCTTCTTCTCAACTTCTTTTTCTTTGTGGAGAATATCCCAGGCTGCTTGTTCAACAAACTCTCCATCTTCGAAAACAGTGACAGTGATAAGAGAGAGTTTTTTATCGTTGTATTTAACTCCTATCTTTCTTTTTTTTAGTGAAATAAATGTAAATATAGATAGTCCTAACACTAATATGCTCCCAGAAATAGAATTAATAATGACATTAGGTCTAATTACGCACGTTATGAAACTTGGTTTAACTTGCAAGAGGGCGTCTAACCGTCGTTTAAGGAGCCCCTACACGTGCGATGAGGGGAAGGAATCAGGAGGAAGGAAGGTTCCAAGAAGGGAATTTAACAGAATATTGTTTTATAAAAAAGCTTTTAACAAATCTGTATATGTTTTCGACATCTTCTAGAAGAAGGTGATATATGGTACACATTTTTTGCGTAAGTACTAAGTGTTAGGGAAAATTTAAA
>BPTM01000218.1 GCA_023705945.1 Candidatus Heimdallarchaeota archaeon | reverse complement strand
TACTAGCTCATGAATTTGGTATTAACTTAGCAGATGCAATACCACAGAAGATAGCAAAAAACTGGAAGAAATATCCTTTAGATAAAAAAGCTGAATTTGAAAAAGATTGATTATCTATCTTAGTAATGCTCCCCATCTTTTAGTTAGAACATAGGTTCTTATTCTACCATTTGCATCATACTTCACATCAAAGAACTTTAACTCAGTTTTGTTTGCAAGTTTCTTGAAGTTTCTTAGAGGTTTTCTAGTTTTACGCTTGAAGACTTTTGAATTAATTAAATTAATAAATCCGTTAAACAAGGAAATTGGGTATAAGAAAACGGATTTTGGAAAATACTCTCCCACTACTATAAGCTGTCCTTCTTTAGCCATCAATCTTTTACATTCATTTAATAATTCTATTTTTTGATTTTTTGTAAGTTTTTCAAGCGCAAATATTAAAATTATATTAAGATTAAATCTTGAAAGATTACTCATTTTGCTTATCGAAAATGGCTTCAAATCCATCTTTTCAAGAATTTTTTCATCACTAACTTCAGATTTTGGACTTACATAAGATGCGGACATATCCCTCGCAATAACAGAGATATCTAGTTTTGCTATTTCCTCACTGAATTTTCCTATTTTGTCTCCTATTACAATTGTTGGACCTTTTTTGAGTTTTTCAAATATCCATTCATAAATTTCAGGTAGAAAAAGTTCTAAATTTACAGTTTTTTTCAGTTTAGTTGTAACAGATTTAATTGTAGAAATAGTTTCTTCAGGTTGATCTTCTTCTTTCTTCTCTACTTGTGGAATATCTGGAACTTCAATATCGGACATATTATCACTTTTGGATTTTCAATTGCCACTCATAAATAGCTTCGACAATATCAGCTTTGGTTGGTAAATCTTCTTGATTTGTTTTCTTAAGCAATTTACAGAATTTGTCTATTTCATAGAAAACAGAGCCTGATATACCTATGTTCATAAGATTATCCTTAGTTTTTTGTAAAACATCTATTATGTCAGTTGAATTTTCTAAGGTAATTCTTGATATTGTTCCAACCATTTCTTTTAGCTTTGTTAGTTCTTCTTCTGGATTCAAACTTATAGTGACATTTGTTGAAAATCCTTGTTCAATAACTCCTAAAACTTTCTTTTCTCCTTCCTCCAAAGATCCAACAACATTATTTGAGTAATAAAAGCTTACTAATCTAACTGCCAATTGACGTAATCCTTGTTCAAGATCTTTTTCATCTAAATCAGGAATATTATGCAGTAAACCCATTCTTATCAGAATAAGGTCTCTATTCTTTTTTGCATATATCATTTCTTGTTCTGTAATTTCTTTAATCTCGAAAAGACGTTTAACTAAAGAGGAGAATTTATCGAGGTCCATGTGTAAAATATCATCACGGGTTAGAAAAGGCTTGATTTTTTAGATAATTAGTTTCCAAAGAGGGTCTCTTTCTTCCTCTTTCTCATCATCAAAAACCTCTATTTCTTCACTGTTACTATTATCCATAGGGAATTTATATTCAAAAACATATTAAAGTTTTGTGAGATTTCCAAAAATCAACAAGAATAACATAAATTTTTTAATATAAAGGCTCTATTTTAACCTATGAATGTTTATCAAGTAGTAAGAAAAAGATTAAAACAGGTTAAAGAACCTTATAAATTCCTCAACGGGGACGTGTATCTTGTAGTAACACCATTGCAAATCTGGATCTGGCTAGGATCTAAGTCATATTGTGATGATAAAGCAGTTGGAGCATGGACAGCAAAGGTAATTGAAGAGGAAAACACGAATATAGAAATTGATACCGTAATGGAAGGAGATGAACCTAAAGAATTCAAAGATCTTATCAACATCGAAGTTGTTGAAGGAGACACTCCTGGTTTTCTAAAGCACTTTGATAAGAAAGTAGATATAGATTACAAATTGCTGAAAATCCAACAAGATTCTGATGGATTAATCAAAACAGAGGAAGTTCCCATAAAGAAGAAATCCTTCAAATCTGGAGATAGCTTTGTTTTAGACGCCTGGGATGAACTTTATGTTTGGATAGGTAAAAAATCACAAGTTAAAGAAAAGTACGAAGCAGGTAGAATTTCAAGAGCACTTGATGTTGAAAGAAAACGAACTCCTGTTATCTACACAATGGATGAAGGACAAGAACCAAAAGGGTTCTGGGATATTGTTGAAAGAATTCAAAAAGAAGATCCCAAAAAATAATTTCATCCTTTCATTTTTTATTTTATGCATTTAAAACGCGAAAGATTAAAATACTATAAAATAGTTCTTCGGGAGTATGTCCTTTGAAGATGAACCTCAAGAATTATCAAGAGCAAAAACTGTTGAATCACTGACAAGAGACCAACAAATCCTTCTTCACACCATCTATTATTTAACAAAGTGGATGACAGATGATGAACATTTCTTTAAAACAGAAGGAAAAAAAGTTTGGATTAAAGAGCTTCCATTGTGGGCAATTATGTATTATCAAATTACTAATGGTTCATATGAGACGTATGATTACGCTCCTACACCTATACAATTCTTTGGAAGAAGCTGTTTTACTGTAAATCTTTCTTATGAAGGTGTAGATGATATTGAAGATTTACGTGAATTAGATATCCTAGAAAAGATTCGTCTTAGTACATCTAAACATGGATTTGTTACAGCATATAGAATTACAGAAACTGGAGATAAATATCTGAAAAAAATCCCTAAAGAAGTGATTGATGAAGTTGAGAAGCTCTTTTTCTGTGAAAATTGTGCAAAACGGATGCAATTCTACATGAATATGGGTGATAATCCAACAGTAGTAATAGATTGTCCTGATTGTGATGAATCAGATGTTAATTTAGATTTTCTTGAGAGTGAAGATGTAAGTTATAAGTCTAAGCCTTACTTCTTAAAAATAAGTGATTTGTTGATAAGGTGATTTTATGAGTGATGATATAGCAGGAAATATAAAAGATGATTTAACTGAAATCATTCATATTAAAGACCCCAAAATCTTTGTTATTGAATGGCTTCCTTTTGACTCTAACCAACTAAGGGAACTGAATAAGAAGATGGATATCGAGAAAGGAGCGAATAAGACTCTCCTTACTGGTTTAATCGACAGGCAACCAGATGTGCCAATATTTCAATCAAAAGGTGCTCATACAAAAGTATTCGTTAAAGATTATGAACTTGATAGTTTTGTTAATCTTCAAGCAATTATCGATATGCCTGAAGAAGAAGAGATAGTGCAAGTTGAAGAAATGGCGATCTTTGTCTCGAGAGATGGTTTCATCATTTATTCATTGGAGTTAAATGAAATTGAAAATCTGAATACATTTATGTCAATAGATAAAATAACTAGAGTTGCAGCAGATTTATGTCAAGATAGCTCAGTTGTAATTGATAGCCTTTTAACTGAATTCCAAAGAAATTTTATCGAAATTATTTTTGGAGATCCCATCCATCGTCCTAAAACCATCTGTTATGTTGGTGATGACATTAAAATCCGTCATGAAGATGTAAATGATTATTACGATGGAGAGGATTTTGAAATTGAGCTAAACCAAATTTTAGGTGAAGGACATGAACCTTTCCAAATGGGTAGAAATCTTTTCTTCAAAGGTTCAAGAGGAACATGAGATCGGAAGAGCGTCGTGTAGGGAAAGAGTGTAGATCTCGGTGGTCG
>BPTM01000217.1 GCA_023705945.1 Candidatus Heimdallarchaeota archaeon | reverse complement strand
TCTATGGATTGAAAGTTTTCCATCTACCTGGTCACACACCAGGAAGTATAGCTTTAGAAGATGTAGGAAATCAATCATTGTTCTGTAGCGATATATTAAACACTGATAAAAAGGGCACGAAATTGATACCTCCAAACAAAAGATATGCTCTCAATTATGAACAAGCTATAAAATCTTCTATTAAATTACTTAGGGAATCAAAACCAAGTGTGATATTACCCGGTCATGGAGCTCCCCTTTTTGAGCCAGAAGAAGCAATAAAAAAATATTTGGAAGAATATAGTTAGGTGTAAATGTGTCGCGAAAATCAATTTTCATTCCTGCAATAATCTTTGGACAACTACTTCTAGTGTTCCTAATTTTATATTTCAATGTGGGAATGTATGGATTTGATGCATATATACATTTACAGTATGTTGATTCTATTTTGGAAAATCAACACATAATTGAACTAAGTATTGCAAAATCTTACTATGATTTTGTAGGTTTTCATTTGTTTGCATCAGCTTTATCAGCATTGACAGGATTAAAACCAAGTTTTATCTTTGAATTTGTTAGTATAATAGTCCCCATTTTGCTCTTTGACTTCTCAATAGTTGCCTTCATTCGTCATCTAGAAAAGAAAAAAAAGGGGTATACTTCTCATGGTTTTAATCTCAAATATCTTGCACTGATACTTCTCTTCCCATCAATCATTGGGATTCAGATGTTCTTGGGGAGACCGAATTCTTTAGGAATAGGTTTGTTTTGTTTGTGTTTGTATCTGTATTTGTGCAAACAAGAGCGACTACGAAGCCAGCTCATAGCTGGTTTTTTAGCCGTTGTAACTGTAAAAGTACATCATCTATCAGCTATCTTTCTATTACCAGTAATTCTCTTTGCTAGCATTTTTCTCGCTAAAAACCTGAAAACCATATTGTCTTTAGTTTATGCGATTCCTGCTGTGATAATTGTTGAAACTATATTAGATTCAAGGGAATTTGGGATTGTAAATTTCTATTTCTCAAGAAATGAAACCTACGAAATGTTGTATAACCTATTCATAAGAAATGAGTTCGTATTCTTGATTTTGTGGTTAATTGTGACACTTATTGGTTTTCTTCTCCGAACAAGAAAAACAGAATTATCAAATCTGATAAAACGCATTTTTGTAATACCATTGTTCTTAATTTTTACAGAAAATGCTCAGAACAGTATTCAATCATTTTTGAAAAGAGCGAAATCTTTCATTACAAGAAAGAAGATTGTTACTAGCTTATTGTTTTGTATTGTTGCGAGTATAATTACTGTAGAGATTGTTGGTTTGTTTAACTATACTGCAAATCTTGCTTCGTGGTATATTACTGTAGAGTTGATAATCATATTTCTATTAAGTGGAGTGGCTTTAATGTTTCCAGATACAGTAAAATCCGCTCTATTTGCATTAGGTTTTTGTTTCTATGGATTGACTGTTGTATTTTCTCTTGTCTTTAGTTCTACTGAACACGAACTTTCTTGGGTAGCACCTAGAACTTTTATCTTCACAATAATTTTCATCAGCATTCTAGCATTTCTAGCAATCTCTGATGTAATTGGTAAAGTAAAGAAAAGATTTTTACCATTATTTTTTGTTCTATTAATAGCAAACTCCTATTTTAGTTTGGCTTATATGGGTGAACAGTATTTTCCTGGCTATAATCTAACCAGTTCTTATGAAAATATGACCTTTGCTTATAGTTTCAATGCCACAGCTAGTGTTGGACCCACAACTACTAGCATGTCATTTTCAGTTTCCAAATATATTGATGGTATAAACATCTATAGATTACCTCTCTTACTTGATTCAAATTCGTCTCTTCAGACCAATGCAAACCGAATGTTATATTCTGGGTTGAAATATGTGGTTATAGGGTCTGTAATGGATCAATGGCTAGGCACGCCACTTTATCTCTCCCAAGAAGACATCGGTTATTACCTAGGAACGTTACGTTACCACAACTATGGTTACTTCACTATCGCTCGACCTACGTTTAATTTGGTCATGTCTAATGGGCAGAATTATCTTCTCTACAATATACTGGTGTAAAAAATGGATAGTCTTAGAATAGTTCAAGTGACGCCTTTCTTTGGATCAAAAAACTATGGTGGTACTGAAAGATATGTGAATTATCTATCCAAAGAGTTAGCAAGTAGAGGTCATCATATCGATGTGTTCACAACAAAAAAATCGACTAAGATACCATATCAAAGTTATTATGACAATATGACAGTCCATAGATTCTTCAGCCCTATGGATATATTTGGGATTAATCCAGCATGTATAATGTTACATCAATTAATGAAAATAAAGAATATTGATGTCTTTCATGTACACTCTTACATCTATTTTACAACCATTCAAGCAGCAATCACGAAATTGTTCAGAAGAATACCTCTTCTCTTACACATTCATGGAGGTGTAGGTAGACCTCCTTATAAAACCGGTTTTGTGAAAGAGTTTGCTAAGATGTTTTTTGATTATACTTTAGGGCGATTTGTCTTATCTCAGGCGGATATAATTGCTTCCGTTAGTCAATATGATAAAGAATTACTGAAAAAAAGTTTACATTCAAGACAAGAGAGACTAATATTAGTAAATAATGCAATAGATACAAGTCTATTTCCTGAAGTGAAACCAGTTCAAAGCAAAAACATGATTGTCTCATATGTTGGCGATCTTGAGCCTTGGAAGGGCATTTCTTATTATTCCAAGGTTATCGATAATATTCTCAAACAAAGAAAAAACATAAAATTCTGGTTCATAGGTCAAGGTTCATTATTCCCGAATTTGAAGAAGAAATATGAAAATGAGAATAGAGTCAAACTGTTTGGTTCAATTAATCATACAGAAATTCCATCCTTGCTTGAGAAAACTAACTTTCTAATTTTGCCTAGTTTTTGGGAAGGTTCTCCTACCGTAATAATCGAAGCAATGGCTATGGGCATACCTGTCATAGGCTCTGACATCGGTGATATCCCTCGATTACTAAATAACGGAAAAGAAGGCACACTCTTTGAAGTTGGAAACATTCTATCACTTGAAAAAACAATTATTGATTGTGTAGATAGTTATGATTTATGTGTAAACAAAGCCTTGAAAGCAAAAAAAAGAATTAGAAATGAGTTTTCTTTTTTAAGTGTCACTAATCAGTTAGAGAAACTATTCTATAAGCTGGCAAATAAATAATAGACTAGTTCTATGCGATTTTATCTGTCCATTAACCTTTTAAATAAGAAAAGGGGCTACAATTTAGTGGTTATGTTGAGGGATAGCGAAATGCATTTCCCGAGTAGGGTTTGATTATATTGTTGGACAACTACTTAGTGGAAACTACAAACCATTAATCAAAAAACTGAATTTATTTTCAAATCTTTGGAGAAAAATTAATACATTAAAAAATAATTTTTCTTTCATCGAACAAGCATTAATATACTACTTGTTTTTTGGACAGAAGAATAAATACTTAAATTTTATATCAGAAGAAGTGATACACAATGAGTAAAGAAAAATGGGTAGTAACTGCTGCATGGCCGTATGTGAATACTGTTCCCCATTTAGGAACAATGTTACAATTGCTGAGTGGCGATGTTATAACAAGATATCGAAAATTAAAGAAAGATGATGTTGTATACGTAAGTGGTTCAGATGCTCATGGCACACCAATTGTAGTAGCAGCTGAAGCAGAAGGAATTTCTCCAAATAATTTAGCTCTGAAATATCATAATAAAATTGTTCAGTTGTTAGATGACTGGAATATTGATTTTGATAAGTATACAATAACAACAAATCCTACTCACATTTCATATGTACAAGGATTGCACAAAAAAATCCATGAAAATGGATATTATGTTTTAAAAGAATCAGAACAATATTATTGCAATCACTGTAACAGATTCCTTCCAGATCGGTTTGTTGAAGGCATTTGTCCTCATTGTGGAACAAAAGATGCAAGAGGAGATCAATGTACTAATCATGAATGTGAAAAGGTGCTAAAACCTACAGATCTCATTGACCCATATTGTTCAACTTGTTCCAATACACCTGTGTTGAAAAAGACAGAACACTGGTACTTTGATTTACCCAAATTGGCGGACGAACTCAAACAATTTGCTAAAAATAATCCGCATATTCCACCGTTTGCTAAGCAAAAAGTACTAAGTATGATTGAAGAAGGACTTATACAACGACCTGTTTCAAGAGATTTATCTTGGGGGATATCAATAGGCCCTATCTTTGGAGAAGAATTCAATGAAAAAGTCCTTTACGTTTGGTTTGAAAACGTTCTTGGATATGTTAGCACAGTTAAATTAATTGCTGAAGAACTTGGAAAGCCTGAGATGTTTGACGAATTTTGGCTTGATAAAAATACAAAAACCGTTTTTTGCATAGGTAAAGATAACATTATTTTTCATGCTTTATTATTTCCTGGAATGCTTATGGCATCCAAAGATTCTTATCCTTTGCCTCATGCAATAGCAACAACAAACTTTCTAATGTTTAAAGAAGGACCGTTTTCAAAATCAAAAGGTATTGGTATTTGGGGAGATGAAGCAGTAGCTACATTGCCTGTAGATTATTGGCGATATTATCTTATGATAAATAGACCCGAGCTCAAAGATTTTTATTTTGATTGGGGAGAATTTGCATCTACTGTGAATAATGATTTAAATGATGTAACAGGGAATTTTATTCATAGAGTTATTACTTTTATCTCTCAACATTTCGACGGAAAGATTCCTAAGAGAGGAGAGTTGAAGAAAGAGGAAAAGGACTTACTCTCTCAAATAGAGGATAGTATTCAGAAGTATAAGGAAGCTATGGAAAACTTCAAACTGAAAGATGCTACCTTGATCGCGATAAATGTTGCTAGACTCGGGAACCAATACTTCTCAACAACTCAACCCTGGCATTTAATAAAAAATGATAAGGAAAAAACTGCAACAGTACTTAATCTTTCAGTTAAACTATCAGAGATTCTTTCCATTCTTCTATGGCCCATTATCCCAACAACAGCTGAACGCATATGGGAAGCTCTCGGATTTGAAGGTCTTCCAGTTAGTAATGGGATCGACGAGATAGATCTTGTAATTACTAATGAAAATCAGATAGTTAAGAAATCCAAACCTATATTTTACAAGATAAAGGGTGACGAGGTTAAGAAGAAACTAGACGAGGTACGAAGTAAAACAAAAGTGCAAAAGAAGGATGATAAAAAAATGAGTAAAATAAGCTATGATGAATTCAAGAATGTTGAACTGAAGATTGCAACAATAATCAGCGCCGAATCTCTAGAGAACAGCCGAAATCTAATCAAATTACAGATAGATTTAGGAGAGGAGAAAAGACAGATTCTAGCAGGGATTAAACAATATTATTCTCCAGAGAATCTTGTAGGAAAGCAAATTGTGGTTGTTACTAATCTAAAACCAGCTACTTTGATGGGTGAAAAGTCTGAAGGCATGCTCCTTGCAGCTGATATTGATGGTGAACCTATAATACTGCATCCAGATAAAGATGTACCACCTGGAACAGGAGTAAAATAAAATCTTACTTACATCCTCTTTAGTTATTATATTATCTCTAAAAATACAACTGGAAACGCTTTCAGCGCTTGAGGATGAGTTTGCCACCATACTTTTATGCTTAAGAAGTATATCAGCAAATTATGTGGAAACAGACAAGTATATTTCCCTAATATTACACTTCTTTTAAATAGAAAATGAAAAAGTAGCTTAGGTGTAAAAGAATGAAATTAGTAACAGTCCATCTTCCTGATGAATTCCTTCATGATTTAGATGAATTAGTCAGATTAAAGAGATATCCCAATAGAAGTGAATGCATAAGAGTAGCAATTCGTGATTTATTAAAAGAAGAGATGTGGAATAAGAGCAACGCTTTCTAATTTTCACACCTAATCTTCTTTATTTTTGTGCTTTTCTGTGTACATTTTGGATAAAACCAGTTTTTAGAAATGTATTTGAAAAGTTCTTATTATCTTTTCTCGAATGGTTAAATTAGTTCCTTCCCCAATTGTTTTTCGTTTTCTTATAGCTTCTAGAAGATCATCAATTGTTCCTAACTCTTCTGTGCAAACTGTATATGCCATTCCTATATCCTTTAGCCTATGTGCATCACTTCCTCCTGTTTCGGGAAGACTGTACTCGGTGGCCATTGTTTTTGCTTTCGTGTTAAAAGATTTAATGGGACATGATCCATTTACAGTCTCTACAGCTATATTCTTCAAATTGTAGATGACCTTACCAATCCCCCTGCGAGTAAAATCGAAGGGATGAGGAATTGTAGCTAATCCTCCCATTTCAATTATTTTTTCAACAGTTTCTTCAGGACTTAATCCCTTTTCAATTATTTCTCTTATCCCAAGTCCAATTATATGACCCTTTTTTGTTGAAACTTCAACTCCCGGTATTATTAACAAACCATCAATTTTGAAATTCTCATGATGAAATTTTGTACTATTATGGTCTGTTATTGCTATCCCGCTTAATCCATTTTTTTTAGCAATTTTAAGAATGTCTTTTGGATCGCTTTTACAATCATTTGAAAACCAACTATGAACGTGTAAATCGTATCTCTTTGCATTCATTTACGATTCATCTTCTGCTTCTTCTTCAAAGACTATTCGTTCAAGTTCATCTAAATCAGTCACAGTTGCTACTGCTTCTTCATCGCCATGAGCTAGCCACAGCTTATCTTGGTTGCTTTTAAGATCCCTCATTTTCTCCTCTAAATACTTATAAACTGTACTATGTTTAGAACCATTTATTAGTCTAGTAAGTCCATCTCTCAGAATTTTCAATTTACTGAACTCTGATATTATTCCTATTGTATTACCAAAAACTGATACATGAGCACCTGTAATTTGCTCTATGATGTTCCTCGTTCGTCCATTTTTTCCAATAACTCTTGATCGTACTTCTCTTAATGAGTTTGGAGAAGTTCCAACAAAGTCTCGGATTTGTATTAAATCAAATCCCCAACTGGAATCTTTGATATGAAAAACTTTCTGAGGACTGAACCCTCTTCCGATTGCCTTAACCATGTCTCTTGAGCGCCACATATTGACAGGATCTTCAGCATCTTCCTCTATAGTAATGATGACATCTCCAGTCTTGCTGTCTACCATCAACTTACTTTCGGTTAATTCTTCTATCCTCTTCTTTGTGCTTCCTTTTGGACCTATTAGTACTGCAATCCTTTCCAATGGGATTCGTACTAGAAATTCGCTTGACATAGTTACACCAATTATATTTCCAATGTTTGTATTTTAGGGCTAGGGGGAGAATCTGTTATTTGTTCATAAAGTTCTTCATTTGGGAGTATTTCAACACCGAGAGAACTGAAATAGCGGTTAATATTTTTTATATCTCTAAATAGAAAAGCTGCGGCATAAGGATGGTCAAGCAATACTGCTTGCGAAACATCAATAAAAACTGGATTTTGCTTTAACATTAGTATGTTATACTCACTCAAATCAGCATGAATTAACTTCGCATCTTCATACAGTTTTGTCATATAATCCAGAATCTTCGCATATAATTTATGCGGTTTCTTAACTTTACTATCTTTAAGAAGAGGAGCTGACTTTTCACTCTTTCCTATAAATTCCATAATTAGAACATTTTTCTGAACTGCTATAGGTATTGGAGATTTTACGCATGCTTTGTTCATTCGTTTAAGATTCTTGAATTCTTTTTTAGCCCATGTATATATGAAAGAGTAAGTTCCTTTTTTGTAGCTCTTGAAGCGAGGATCTCCCTGCACGTATATCCAGTTTTTCTTAAATTCTGCAGAAGCTGTTCGATAAATCTTGATTGCAAGTTCCTCTCTTTCCTTACCATAACCATGATATACATTAGCCTCTTTTCCAGTAGAAACACAAAAACCAATATCCCTTAAGATCCCTGAATTCATCATTTTTACTAAAAGCATACGTGTTTGAAAATCAAATACACTCTCAATAGATTTTAGAGTATCTGAATCCTTCTCCCGAACGCGACTCTTGTCAATTTTTTGGTCAATGGAAGCTATTTCTTTATCAGACATATTATCGTTAATTCCTATTTTTGTATTGAAAGTGCGGTTAGGGCTCTTAGGTATGGTCATCAATGGAGGAGATGAGGTGTAACCGATATTTCAATAGTAATACAACACTTACAATAAATAAAACTATTGTTGAATCAAAGACAAATTACATTACAAATTAAATTAACTAAGAAAAATGGAAGAAGAATATTTACAAAACAAATTCTTCTGGAATATGTTTGTTGTTTATTAACCATCTTACTTCGTTCTTTCTAAAACGATGTACCAATTCACCTTTTTCATCAGGTTTCATTCCATATAGGGGCATTATAATAACCACATCCCCAACTCTACACCACATTCGTTTTCTATATTTGCCTGGAATACGGATTTGCCTTGTAAAGCCGTCTAAACATTTCACAAGTAAAATACTTGCTCCAAGCATTTGGATAACAATTCCGAAAAATTCTCCCTCTTTAGGTAATTGTGCTCTAATAGCGTCAGAATCAGCTGTTACCCAACCTGAATATGTTCTTTTATGTGGCTTCTTCTTGCCCTTTGTCGGCTTTTTTTTCTTTTTGCTCAAATATAATCCTCATTACTAAAAAGAGAAAGGGCTTAAAATATTTTGTTGTTAAGCTGAAATATTGAGAAAAGAAGTTTCAAACGAAACAAACAAAAAGGTAAGAGGTAAAAAACTCTTGAGGTAATAAGATGGAATATGATGAATTATTCGAAAGAGCAAGAAAACAACTTCCAGAGAAAGTGTTCGAACAATCAAGATTCGAAATTCCAACCATACAATCAGTAATTGAAGGAAATAAGACCTTTATAATTAACATCAGAGAGGTTTTAGAACGAATTAACAGAAAAGAAAATCACTTTCTCAAGTTTATGGCTGGAGAGTTAGCTGCTTCAGTAACAATGGAAGGCGCTCGTGCAGTATTTGCTGGAAAACATGCTAAAGTAACACTTCAAACACTACTTGAGAGATATGTTAAAGAGTACGTTATTTGCGCAGAATGTGGAAAACCAGATACACAGTTAGTAGTGGAAACAAGAATTCTAAGAAAACGTTGTGATGCTTGCGGGGCAACGATGTCCGTTAAACCTTTACGAAAATAAGTCAAAATATGAGTGAGATCTTTATGTCTTCTTCCTTTTTTATCAAAGTAATAGACCAGTCAAGAGAAAGGCTAGTAGCTGCATGTGATGAAGAAATTATGGATATGGAACTCTTAAGCCATGGAGTTAAGATTAAAGTTAGCAAAACTTTTTATGGTGTTGAACTAGTTTCTGCAGATGAATTATTACAGGAAGTTAGAAGAAGCACATCTGTTAATGTAATAGGAACAAGAGTAGTAGAACTTCTTGTAAAAAATCGATTTATTCATGAGGAAGCAATTTTATGGTTTGACCATCCAGACAAAAAGTCGAAAGTTGGTCATGCGATGATGGTAATATAAACAAGAAAGGCTTATTTGGGGTAAAGACAAGGATGTATTGTAAAGGGTGAGTATGATTTCTGAAAGAGGAAGATTTTGCGCAATTTGTGGTGCTATGGATGAAGTGCTTCTTGACAACCTGTGCGAAACATGTTACAAGAAAGAACACCCTCTTGAGATTGAACTACTAAAAAGCCTGAATGTTGCAATATGCACTGATTGCGGCGAGCTTAGAGTGCTAAGCACACGTATTGATCCATATGTAAGGGAAGAGAGTCTGGAAGAGGTTATAAGGGAAGTTGCCAGAAGCGCTGTTTTATCTAAATTTCACTCTGGAGATCCTTATGATGTTGAATTTGAAGATGATATAAAAAATGACAAAATCATGAATTATGGTGTCAAGGAATTCGAACTTAGAACAAAAATCACTTTACAACCACATGAAGAATTCTCTCCCTTTGAGAAAGATTTTATCACTAGGTTGAAAATGAAGAGAACTATTTGTAATGATTGCTCACAATACAAATCTGGTTATTTTGAAGCAATTTTGCAAGTGCGAGCATATAAGAGAAAACTTACAGATGATGAGTTAGATAGGTTTGAAAATTTAATTAATACTATGATGAAACAATACGAAGGTGCAAAATTATCTTACATATTAGATATGGAAGTTGTACCTGATGGGATTACTGCTCAAGTGAGTACAAAACTACTAGCTTCTAATTTAGCTAGAGAAATACAAGCAATAACTGCGGGAAAACTCTCTCTTGCTTATGAACTCAAAACAACAAAAAGAGATGGAACAGAAGTTTATCAAAACACCTACCTTGTTCGATTACCAGAATTTGGTAAGGATGATATTATAGAATATGAGAAAGATATTTGGAAAATAAGAGCAATCAACGATGATCAGATGCGATTAGAATCTCTAACAAATCGCAAAGAAAGAAAAATTGTAAGAAAAAGAGTGGAAAATAGCGCTAAAAAGCTGAATGATGTTCTATTTCCTCGTGAGTATATGCTAGTTTCTACAGAAGGCCAAACTGTTGTAATAATGGCTATGGACAACTATGAGAACTTTGATGACAATCTAGAGAGATTACCTCTAAACAAAGAGGTAGGTTCAACCATTAAGGGTTTCTTATTGGATGAAAAGAACTATTATACTGAGTGAATTATCAGTTATTGTTTTTGTTGCGTAGATAAGTTTTTTATTTGTAATTAAACTGCATTCTTCGATTATTATGTCAAAGAACGAAATTGCTTGGGATTTATCAGAGATGTTTCAAGGTCCTGATGATCCTAGAATCAATGAAATTTTGAACAAGCTTGATAAACAGGTTGATGAGTTCATCAGAGACTATAAAGGTAAATTGAATTTTCCTGAATTCTCAGCCGATGATTTATTAGTTCTACTCACAAAACAAGAAAGTTTTACAGCTGATTTTTTTGAATTCAATTCTTTTGCTCGATTATCCTTCTCAGCAAACATGACAATACCTGAGATAAAGACACTGTTTAATAAAGCACAAGAATTCTCTGCCAAAATAGGTGCTAAATTAGCTTTTCTTGAAATTGAAACTGGCAAATATGTTTATGAGAATGAGCAAGTTATTTCAGATCCAAAATTGGAGAACTATAAGCACTCTCTAGAAAAACTAAAGCGATCTTACCCTCATAGGTTGTCAGAAATAGAAGAGCAGTTAATTATTGAAAAAGATCAATATGGTATTATTGGATGGCAACAACTTCAATCTAAATGGTTGAATACAAGGTTGTTTGATATTGAAGTTGAAGGAGAAACAAAAAAATTGTCCTATGGAGAAGCCAATGGATTGTTGGCGCATCCTGATAAAGATACAAGAAGGTCAGCTAACAAAGCCATATATGGTAATCTTGGAAAAGATGAGGAAATATTCTCTTCAGCAATGCACAATATATGTAGTGATTGGGTTAAAACCTCAAAAAGAAGAAAACATGATTCTCCAATGCATCAGAGTCTTATAGCTAATGATGTTGATCAAGAGATAATAGATAATTTGATGAAAGCGATAGATGAACATTCTGTAATATATAGAAGATATCTAACTCTAAAAGCTAAAATGCTGAACTTGCCTAAATTAAGCTGTGAAGACCTTGTTGCACCTCTTCCTGATGTACCAAATACAGAGTATACATGGGAAAGAACACAAGAGTTGATCTTAAAAGCATATGGCAATTTTGATGAAGATTTTTATTCAACAGCAAAAGACATGTTTGAAAGAAATCACATAGATGCAAGTCCAAGAATGGGAAAGAGAAACGGAGCTTTTTGTGCAAGTTGGTATAAAGGAAAAACATCTTACATACTTCAAACTTTTACCGGAGCACTCGGAAATGTCTACACACTAGCACACGAGCTTGGCCATGCAGTACATGGATATATGGTTTCAAGAGAGCAATCAATAATAAATGCAAAATATCCAATGGTTATAGCCGAAGTAGCTTCAATATTTGGAGAATTACTACTAACAGACCTTCTATTAAATGAAGCAAAAACAAAAGAAGAAAAGAAGACAATACTGAGTAGAGTTTTGGATGGAGCAGGTATGGCAACTTTTCAAGTCAGTGCAAGAGTGTGGTTCGAGCAAAACATGTACAAAACAATAGAGGGTGGAGGATTTCTAGATGGAAAAACGATCTCAAGACTTTGGACAGAAGCAAGAGATAAAATCTATGGAGATGCAGTGGAGTGGTTTGAAGAGATGAACTTCGAGTGGACTATGAAACCTCATTACTACATGCCAAACTTCCGATTCTATAATTATCCATATGTTTTCGCACAGATGTTTGTATATACCCTCTACCAATTGTATAAGGAACAGGGTGAAGCATTCATACCTAAATTAAAACTGATCTTAAAATCTGGTGGTAGTAAATCACCAAAAGAATTCGGTGAATTGATGGGATTGGATATTACAAAGCCTGATTTCTGGAAATTAGGAATGAAACAATACGAAAGATTTGTGGATGAATTAGAAAAATTGGTTTAATAAGTTCTATTTTTCCATTATCTTTATATTTTTTCCATCTTTTTGTTAATAGATTAAATATTCTATTGGTAAAGTTTAGAAAGGGAATGAATGCAAAATGAAGATAAAGGAATTACATCTAATTCAAAAGAAAGATATTGAAAAAGCTGTAGCCGTGTTGACAAGAGCTTTTCATGAAGACCCATTAATTAGATTGATTTATCCAGATTCTGAAGAAAGAAAGAGATATACACCAATTCTATGGAAGTTCTTGACAAAAGATGGGCTAAAATACGGAGAGGTTTACTCACCCACAAAAAAAATTGAAGGTGTAGCAAAGTGGTTACCCCCAGGAAAAGAACATATGGGAATATGGAGAACGATCAAAAGTGGGGGATTGAAGATGGGTGTGGCATTAACTAGACAAAATGATAAAAGAAAGCTGTCTCCCAGAAGAATTGAGGAGATTACTAATAAAATCACCCAGATTCACAAAGAACTAATGAAAGAACCACATTGGTATTTAGCAAATATAGGTGTTGACACAGAATTTCAAGGAAAAGGATATGGAAGCAAGTTAATCAAACCCATGCTTGAAAGAATTGAGAAAACAGGATATCCCGTGTTTCTAGAAACCAACTTTGAAGGAAATGTAGGATTGTATGAACATTTAGGTTTTGATCTTATAGATGAAACAAAAATACCTGAAACAGAAATCGTGAACTGGGCTATGATTAAAAAACCTTAATTGAATACCTAAAGAGAAATCAAGAAAACAGAAAAACAGAAAACTCGAGAACAAAATAAGGATTAATCTGATTTTGATATGTTTATAAGGGGTGAGAGGTCTACTACGTTGACGGAATTTAGAAGAATAACTGAATTCTGAAACTTGATCCCTAAAAATAACAATGTTTGAGAAAGGGTTGTGTTTCGTGGATTTTTTGAGAACTTCAACTTAAGTCAAACATCACTACAGGTTTCACATTGCCTGTGGGAGGTGAAAGATAAAATGACTAAAAGCAGTAAGAGTTCAAGGAACCAAAGATCTAACTCAAAAAATTCTAATAATGCTTCACATAAAGCTTCAAGGGATAATAGAGCAAATCAGAAGAATCCAAATAATAAGTAGTTTGGATTTCAGAAAGAGTACACTTATAAGAAATAATCCACTTTCCTTTTTCTTTTTTTCCTCAATAATGGTTATGTGTTTTCCAATTAAACAATTTCCTTGAGATGTTTTTGAACCTCTTCTCGAACATGTTCATCATAATGATTCATGATAGAAATAAGCAATTCTTTGTCTGCTAATTCCTTCAATCTGTTCAATCCTTTGATGATTTCTTCAGGAGTAGGCCTAGATGACCATACTGTTTTCCCTCTTGGTC
>BPTM01000216.1 GCA_023705945.1 Candidatus Heimdallarchaeota archaeon | reverse complement strand
GAGATCGTTTCACGTGACTGGAGTTCAGACGTGTGCTCTTCCGATCTGTATTGATAAAAATATTGTCTTCTATTAAGGGATTCATAAGATAATGAAGAAGCATTCTTTCATTTTCTATAACATTCCCTCTAATGGTTGCATTATTGCAGTTAGTTACATGTAGATATCCGCCAGAGACGTGGTTTTCTTCAATAATTACATTATCTGAAGTGCTAACTAAAAAGGATTGATCAATTCCATTAATTAGGGTATTATTATAGAATGTAGAATTGTGAGCACCTGATGCAATTAAACAATTAGTTTCGTCGTTATCATAGATAATATTGCTTTCAAATTTGCAAGTATTATTTGCTATATCTCTAATCTCAATTTCATTTACCCACTTTGAATCGAAGTAACAGTTTCTAATTATGAAATGTTCAGTAGTACCATCGATATAAATGCAACTAATTCCCATCGCTGTAATTGTAATATTATAATTTTCAATTCTGTACGGGTCTAGAGATGTTCCAGCTCCTGGAAAACCATAATCTGTGAAATTCTTATCATAGAGTATTTCTATGGATCCATGAGGATCAAGAGCATTCAAAACTAAAGTATTCTCTTTATCTATCTGCAAAGAATTTGAAGTAGTAGAGAACCAACCTACTCCTATCACTAGAATAATTATGCTAAGAAAAGCTGTTAATCTTTGATTTTTTTTACCTTTTACCTTCATTATCACACCTCCAAAAGTGTAATGCTTAGAATTAGTTCTAAAAGTATATATTGTTTTCTAGACCCCTTATATACTCAGAAAAACCCTCAAAAAGGAATCCCTTACAAAACTATTTGTTGCCCCGTGGATTGAAAATATCTCTTGTTATATTATTCTAAGTAGATATCTGTCCAAAACATATGATTTTTTCCTCTCTATAAGCAGAAACAATACTTGATGAATGTATAATTTATACCAGATTTTCTAATATATAATTTCTTAAGATTTGAGAGTTTTAAAGATTTTATTCAAATAAGATTGTTTGACTAAATTAAAAAAGAAAATATGTTATTCTCTAGTACCACCCCTTTAAACCAGATGGCGACAGACCAGTTTACTGCAGAGACTGATATCAAGCTCAAGTAAAGCCAAGATATTGATCTTAAATTGAAGTTAAGAGTCCTTAACTCTACTTTGTTAGAGACACAAAGAATCAAATACTTCTACTCTTTTTTATTTTTTTGTTTTATTCATTACATTATATATGTGCATAAATTAAGCGAACGACTACTAAGATGAAAGGTTCTATTCATAACTAGATACATTTTTTGTTTTGAGATATTCCGCAATATCTTTTTCTTCATCATTGATTTTTATACTAACTTGATTTTTGGCAATGAATAATTCGTAAGTATTTTTGTTATTAGGCAGTTTTCCTATACTTCTGAATCTAATTTTAATATGTTCAGCTAAATTCCTTATATCAAAAACTGAAGTGAATCTTTCGCACTTATCTTTAAAGGTTATCTCAGGGTCTAAATCTGCTACATTTTCATCATCAAATATAAAATCTATATTCAATACTTTGTCTTTTACACTCACGTCTGTTTTACAGAATTCATTAACAAATTGTCTGTATTGATTTGCTCGAGATATTCTTGAAAATTCTTCTATTTCATCAAACAAAATTAGTATTTCTGAGACTTGCGATAAATCTCTAATTTGATAACCTTGACTTGTATGATCAGTCATAGCTCTTAGTATAGTCATCTTGGAATTAACAGCTGCTATGTTGAGATTTTCTAATTCTATGTTATCCGGATTGCTGTAGATTATGGGTAAATTGGAGAAAGCTTTGAGCGTTTTCATCAAGAGGTATGCACTCATAATTCCGTGAGCATAATGTTCGAAATCATTTGAGTATCTCAGCACTGCTGACATATCTTTCTGTACTGAACCTTTTATCAAATAAATACGTCGTAAAATATCTGCTTGTTTCTCTGTCGCTGTCTCCAGTAAAGATTTCAGATGCAGAAATTCTTCTTCAGAAGGATCTTCAAGATTAAAAAGATGAACTGAAACACTGTTTATCCTGTCAATTAAGTCTTGAACAGTTTGTCTCTCTTCAAATGAGAAATCACCTACTTCTATAACAAAGCTGATGTTTAATGAAAGAATTTCTAGTAGATTTTCAATGTAAAACTGCTGAATAGATTCAAATTGAAAATCAAATTCACCAAATTTTGTGATAGAGAAATAAGGAAGAACGTTTTTTATAGCTTTGTTTATTTTTGCGATCTTCTTTAAAGGATATCCAAGATCATGAGTTAAACCAATGACGCACCTCACGGAATCTTCAAAATCTAGAACTTCAGACACTCTAGTTAATAAATTGTTGAGGTCACCAAAAATGTTTGGAATATTAAACTCTCTGTAATAGTTGTTTATGAAAGATGATACCTTAAGATGACGATTTAGGTTTTGAAAAAGGAAACTAAATTCATCGTTTTTATGTAAATACTCTCCTAAGAAGTAAACCCAAAGAGAATGTAAAGTGTGATCTCTATAAAATGAATCTGAAGCGAATATTAATTCCTCAAACTTAACAAATTCATCGAAGTACTCAAATAATTTATCATAACCTTGCTTATCAGGGTCAATAAACTCCATTGAGACTTCAAATAGTATTTTCCACAATTCTTTAGCAGTATGGATTTTATCATGAATTTCTTCACTTTTCTTTAAAATAGATATAGTTTCTTTGATTTTTTCTTTAACATTATCTTTACCTATCAGGAAGTTGATTTTATCACTCTTCATAAGGTCAAGATAGAAATCCATGACAACGTTCTCATTAATAATAGGCATAGTTAATCACTCTATCTTATCTAAATAGACTAATCTCTTTTAATAATATATTGGCTAAAAGATTTTTCTAAATCTTTATGGAGAACAGCTTTGTAGAAACTTCTGATGAAACCACTTGATCTTGAGTGATACTTGCTTTTTTCACCCCATTTATCCGTTTTGAAAAATCAATAGAGTCCATTCTAGATTTCAATGGAGAATTTACATCAAACTGTTTTGCAGCTCCCAATTCAGAAAGGAATGTTTCTTGTTCTTGTACAATCATTATTTTCAGTCGATCTAGTTTATTCTCATCTGAAATCTTCAATGCTTGTTCTTTAAGCTCTTCAGCTCTTTTTAATTCTAAGTCTACTAGCGCAAGTTTAGATTGTAATAGCAAAGCTTCTACTGTTAAAATATAAGATTTATTTGCTGATGCTAACGAAAATAATCGAGAAGAGTACTTATGCAATTTAAGTAGCATTTTTTCATCTCCTGAAGACTGCAAATTTGTAATAAGTAATTCAGTATACAACAGAATAACTGCAATATGGAAACTATATTTTAACTCTTCTTTGAGAAGATCTTCAAGTAAAATTTCAGCGCGAATTCTATCTCTTTCAACTAAACTTTTTGAAATAATTAATGCTTCTGAGAATTTACATTTATGATATATGTTTTTGTCCTCTATTTTAGAATTGACTTCTTCAAGCTGTTTGAAGTAATTTTTTGCTTGTTCAACTTCATTAAGTTCGGTAAGGTAAAAAATAATTTTTGCTAATACATCACCAATCCAAACATGACTCTCTGTTTTTCTAAATAATTCCAAGCTCTCAAGTGTTTTTTCTAAAGCTTGAGTTCTCTTACCTTTTTGCCAGAGTATCTCTCCTATGTCTTGGAGAGCTTGGGCAATAAATGGTTTATACTCTGCTTGTTTATGAAAATTCAATCTCTCTTCTTGGACTTCAAGCGCTTTATCTAATTCTCCAATGAGAAGATAAACTGAAGCTATTTCCGTAAGAACATTCCACCAGTATTCTGGTTTTTTATCTGACAAATATTCATACGAAGCCTCTAGATATTGAAGTGCTTTAACTAATTCTCCCTTAGAACGGTAAACAGCACCTATAGATTGAGCAACCTTCGCAACTTGTTTATCATTCCCATTTTCCTTGAAATATCTAATTGCTTTATTGAAATATTCAAGAGATTCGTCAAATTTATTCTGTTGAAGATAAAAATCCCCCATATTACTACTATTAAGAGCAATTAAAGATTCAACAGCCAACTCATTATAAGTCTCAGTTCTCTTTAGAAAATATTCATAGATTTTGTTTTTATCACCCTTAGCAGTATAATAACTTATCATATAATTATAGACTATAACATCAAAATACTTATTGCCAACAGTTTTACTAAGATCTTCCATCTCACAAATATATTTGAATGCTCCTTCTAAATCTCCCATCCTGTAAAGAAAAAGAACCATATTATTTAACGTCGTTCCTTTGATGGTGAAATCATCAAGTTTTTCCGCCATTTTTAGTGCTTTAAGAGATAGTTCGATTGATTTATCTAAATATCCTTTAGTTGTAGAATTACCTAAAATAGCTTTAAAAGTTTCATCTAAAGATTGCAATAATGTGAAATACATTTCCATTTTCTCTGTATAGAGGTTCTTATCGAGTTTAATTTGATCATAAATCCCAGAGATATTTTCAAAATCCTTTCTGACTTCGATGTGATTCTGAGTACTATGATAATTCGAAATTCTCCAAAAATATGCATAAAACATCAAAGGAAGATTATTGATTTTTTCACACTCTTCAATAGCTTTGTTAAGATGTCTAATTGAATTGAGAGAGCTTTCTTCATTAAGCTCATTGATTCCAATCAAATACCCAACTGCACCTAAATATATTCTGGTTCTAATTTTACTTATCTTATCCAAATCATCACGGTTAAGGATTTCGAGTAGGTTTTTTTGCATTTCATGCCAATTACCACTTATATATTCCTTTTCAAAATTAGCATATGCAAGATATTCCTCTGGATTCACGAATAGCACCTTTCTAATTATAATAAATCTTTTTCTTCAGTTATAACTGTTATTGAGAATTAAATACTAATTGAATATTAATCAGTGTCCTTGAATTTATTACTAAGTTTAACAATTTCCTTCAATTTATCTTCAAAATCTCATCTACTAACTCTCTTGTTTAAACCACACTTATCAATATTCTCTAAATCCCCTTTAGTTATTCTCTGACGATTGTTTATATTCTATTTCAGCATTAATTTAGTAGAGGAGAAATATCTTGACTAATGTCTTGGTTATTAATGGTAGTCCAAAAATAGAG
>BPTM01000215.1 GCA_023705945.1 Candidatus Heimdallarchaeota archaeon | reverse complement strand
TTGAATTATATCATTCTGATATTTCAAAATAGAAAGAGACGTTTCTCCGGTCTTTAATCTTTCCTTCCACCTTTGTTTAAGGCCCTTATTGACTTGATTCGCTTTAGATTTTTTAGTTTTAGCCCAATAACTGGATTTCGTTCTTTGCTTTTTATTTTTAGCCATATTAATTCACCTCTTAATTTTCTGTTTCCTTTTGTTTTCATAGCTCGGAAATTTCTCAATTAGATTAATTCCACCACCAGGCAAAAGATATTTATTCTTTATTACCCGGGCCCCGAGCTTACCCTTAATCTTTTTTATTTTGGCCATTGCAAGATTACCACCTAAATTTTGTATATGATCGGTATAAAATAAAATCGGCAATTACCTGGTATAGCTTAATCATAAATTTTTTAATAGCAACCACAATTAACCACCTCTAATTTTAAATTCCCTTTTCTATAAATTTATTTAACCTGATTCCCTCATCTTTCTCTTTTTCTTGCACTTGTTCCAAAAGTCCAGGGTCAATATTCTTTGTTATAGCTTCTTTAATAATACCCCGGAGTATATCCGGGGGAAGTGAATCAAGTTCTATTACTTTATCATCACCATATAAAGCAACGAATTTATTATAGTTAGGATCGCTTTTTTTGCCGGATTCGGAAGGCAAGCTATATGCTTTTATCTGTTCGGGAGTCAAGGCAATTCTTTCATAATTAATAGATACATCAAAATTACCAATCCTTTTTTTAATAGAATTATAAATTGATAATCCGGAAGGGTCAAAATCCCCACAATAGTATAAATAGCATTCCTTATCAGCTTTAGCTTTATATCTTTCAGAGGCTTTATATATTTCTGTCCTGCTATCCTGTCCCCTAACTACCATTAAGCCAACATCATAAGGATATGTTATTTCAGTCAATACACTTCTCAAAGCGTCTTTCTCTGTCCATATCTCCAAATATTTAGGTTGGTTATCCCATTTATCTTTATTGTAAGATCTCTTAACTGTTTCCATAAATTCATTAAGATCAAGCCAGGCGCCGGGTTTATCTATTGCCCTTAAATTATCTGTAAAGGCTTCTTCCGGTAATAGCCCCTCATCTCTACCGATAACACAAACCCGGGATAATTTTTTGTAAATGCTTACAGCTTCTTTCCCTGTTTTAGGTTGTCGTATAATTTGCCTTACTATTAACTGATAATAAATCTGTCGAAGTGTCAAAGCGAAGTCATAACTATTTATTATTTTTAGCACTTGCTCTAAAAGTTCTAAAGATTTCTTTTGCAATTTTATCTCCCTTCTTATTTTATTTAGTAATTAACAGCTTGAAAGCCTTATATATCAACAGTTACAGAGCAATATCCCTTAAAACGTTCGAGAATGCCCTTTAAATCGATTTGTTATATTTTAGATAGAATGATAAAGGGATATATCAATATTCAGTAGAAAAATATAGCCTGGCCACCTAATTTTTTAATTTTGGCCTGTTTAATACCAGGCTATTTATTAGATCCCGAACCCCTTAATAACCTCTTTATTCTCATCTTGATTAATTCCGATATACCGAAAAGTTACTTTAATATTTTGATGATTCAATAGACTTGAGATCTGCTCAATAGAGATCCCCTGCTTTCGTAAGTGATAGCCAAAGGTCTTTCTCAAAGTATGACCGCCAACCTTACAGTTAAGGCCTGTATCTTTACACCATTTATTTATTAATTGATAGGCCCTGATTCTGGTAATCGGTTTATTCTTCTTTGATTTTTCGTTAGTGAATAGATAATTGTCCAGGTCAAATATACCGGTCTTTTTAAGATAATAATTTATGGCTTCCTTGATCTGCTTATTAAAGAAAACCTTCCGGGTCTTTCCGGTCTTTTGTTCTTTGATATCTAAATCGTCTTTTAGATTCCCCTGGTTATCTTTGACGTCTGCAAGTTTCAGGGATAATATATCCCCGATCCTCAGGCCGGAGTTAATACCAAAAACGAATAGCAAGTAATCTCTCGGATTTTTCTGTCGGTATAGGTTCCCCCTGATCTGTTTTATCCGGTTTTCTGATCTTATTGGCTCTACGATATTCATACTAAATAACCCCCTATA
>BPTM01000214.1 GCA_023705945.1 Candidatus Heimdallarchaeota archaeon | reverse complement strand
AAAGGAGCAGTAGAAACCATTAGTGACGAAATAGAAGACACATTAAAGGGAAGACCTGTATCAACAGCTCCTTACAGGCCACCTATAAGAGCATCTACACCAAAAGATATTGCAGAAAAGTCAACAGGTGCCGAATTAGCTCGTTCAATTTCAGGTGATATTGAACAGATTATGAAGAAGTATTCTAATTGGAAAGGAGATATTGAAGAAGACGAAGAAGATTTAGCCAAATTTGAAATTGATTCTGAGTAATTCTAATTGAACTCTGAATCCATTGTTTTTGTTTAACATACGCTTAATATTCCTCCCTTTTATCTATTTATTATTAGAATCAACTATAACAAATAGTAATTTTACATATATTTTCGTTATACTCATCATATTTTCGTTAAATACTTTACAAAAACCATTCCTTAATGTATCCTACTGCTCCTTTATAGAACAAATTTCTTGCTAAAGTGTAATACCCCGATAGCTACCGACAAAAAGTATATAAGAAAGGTCAATAGAGTACATAGTAACTATTAGAGGTCAACAAATGAAGAAAAGATTAATCACCTTCAAAGTTACGGATTCAATGATTAAATGGATGAATGAAATGATGTCTATAGAAAATTATAGATCTCGAAGCGAACTGGTGAGAGATGCTCTAGCAGAGTTTCTGGCAAAGGAGTATTATGATGGGGAAATACCTTCTTATTCTAAGATAAAAGAGAAAAAACAACTGAATCACCTGTAATAGATAGTTGAATCATACTAAAAAAAAACTTTGTTAATCCTTCACTTAGTGGTTTTGTTCTACAAATTAGTAATACATCATAGTAAAAGCAATACACGTGTAAATAGAGAACATTGATAGTTTTCAATGATAACAAATCAAAATGAAGCATTTCTTTGTTTTATCTGTGTATTTAAGCAACTAAAAATTTGCTATTCTTTGATATTATTTATTCTACTCTGTAATTTTCCAATTAGAATCTCCACATCTTTGATACAAGGTGAACCGATTATCCCTCTTTCCCAGTACCTTGAGATGAATTGTTCAATTTCATCCACTATTTTTGCATAAATTACAATATCCTCTTTTGGAAAAATAAGATAAATTAACAAGGGAACATAAACATCAACTAAGTTATTTGAATCTTTTTTCTTAACCAATATATCAATAGCAGATGTATAGTAATCTGTCTGTGGAATATGTACTATACCCCGAAGTTTTGCGAAATTGTTGGGACCAAATTCTGAACCCTGCATGAGAAAACTAAAAACTCTGAGATTTAGTTTTTCTAAAGTGAAATTATCTAAGGGAGAGTTGTTATAGATGACCAAAGGTCCTGATATCTCATCAAATAATGAAGCAACGAAATAAAGGTTGTCATAAATACTTCTAGTATCAGTTTCATCCATTTTATATGAATAAGATTGTAGTTCAGAGTAACTGTATGTCATTCTCAGAAGTATATTGGTTAAATTACTATAAAAAGCAATCAAAGATTGCTTTCTTTTAATTTCGTTAACGTATTTTCTATGATCTCTGCAAGTGTTTCATTGTGTGTATCTGAATTTAATGGAACATTCTGAATTTCAGCTTTTGGTAAAAGCTCTTTGATTTTTTGAACAAGTAACATATCATGCACTGGATCATCTTCAGGACAAACAATAACTAAAGGGGATAAAATATTGTCGAAATTATCATTTTTCATGTAATAATCATCCATTATTGGAGCTGCTTTCAACCATTTAAAATGATATTTTGAAAACATTCTGCTTATCCCATGTGAAAAGCATTGATAGTGTTTCTTATCTGTTCGAAAAACAAATCTGCTAATTAATCTTAATAGTGGTTTTAAGGAAATAGCAAACCAGCGAGGAACTGCTCTAGCCCATTTTGATGCTAGAGGATTTGCTCTCATCTCTATTTGAGGAGTTGCTAGAATAGCAACGAAAGGCTTGATTGAAAAACTACTCATTGCATAAAGAACAGCATTTGATGCAATAGAAGAACCTGTAAAAACACATGTTTCTAAAGGAATATCTAGTTCTTTTAATACAAGGTTGAAATCTTCAGCAAGACTATTTATGTCATATCTTTTATCATTTTCTGGTAAGAAAGAAAATTCTTTCTCTCTTGTTTCAATGAAATAGATGTTGTGATTCTGTCGAAGTACTTCAACTGATTCAAACCATGAAAAAAGATAGGAATTGTAACCTGAATAATAGATGATGTTCATACTTAGAACAGAAGGATTTTTAGCTGAAAAATATAGCACTCTTAATTTGACTCTATTTTCTAGATTAGTAAAAATCTTATAAGCTTATTTTTTAAATAATTATTTTTTACTTGTTTTCCGATTAATAAAAAAGTTGAATCTTTTATTTTAATAATTATTTTTTTACTTGGAATGTTATTTATTGATTCATACTTTGC
>BPTM01000213.1 GCA_023705945.1 Candidatus Heimdallarchaeota archaeon | reverse complement strand
TTTTTTTTTTTTCAAGCAGCAGACGGCATACGAGTTCGTTTCACGTGACTGGAGTTCAGACATGTGCTCTTCCGATCTCAATACAATAAATCACAATTACTCCTAAATTTTCTGAAGAAGAATATTTCTCAGCATACTCTCATGCAATAGTTTTTTTTATTGCAATAATAGGTGTTATTTTTCTATTACTGAAAACAATTTCTTCTTCAGAAAATTTAGGAGTAATTGTGATTTATTGTATTGTTTTATGTTTCCTTTTTGCAGCTAGTGCACTGTATCATACCTTCAAAAAAGAGGAAAAAGAAGAAACATTTTGGAGAAAGATGGATCATGTTGCTATATTTTATATGATAGCAGGAACATATACACCTCTTGTTTATATCTATCTAGAAGCTCCATGGAAATGGATTATAATAGGTTTACAATGGGTTTTTGTTTTATTAGGGACAATTCTAAAAGTGTTCACTGTCAAACTACCCAGTTGGTCAGATGCAATAATATATCTAATCATGGGATGGATGATTATAATTCAAATAAAACAGCTGTTTATACTTCTTCCTTTGTCATCATTCATTGTACTATTTATTGGAGGAATGTCTTACACAATCGGAGCAATTTTCTTTGCTATAAACAAACAAAAGCCTTTTCCAGGCGCCTTTGTTTTTCATGACATTTTTCACGTATTTATCATAATTGGAGCAGCTTGTCACTATTTCATCATTTATGTTGCAGTTTGATTATAATAAAAAATTTAAGGAAATTTCAAGAACTTTTGCTAGATTGTTTTATTGCGGACACTTCGACTAGAAGATTGCAAACAGATAAATGCCACCAAGTCAACATGTAATTACAAGCTCTGTAGGGGATGTGTTGAGTTTCAAATCTGATATCAGACAAAAAGTGGAGTATCTCTGCAATAACTGTGGTAAAGGACGAATTTTATTTATTTCACCAGCTTTACAAAGTAATCAAGTTGCAGAAACAGGATATCAAGAATATGTTGATGTACATTACTGTAATGAAGAACATCTAAGTGCAATAAAATTGTACGTTGATTCTCATTATGTTGTCAGATCACAAGTAACCATTAAAGCATCAAAGAACAAAGAAGAAGCAGAGATCAAAGAAATGCAAGGATTTGCTATTCCTATTCCCAAAGCATCGAATTTTATTCAGTATTCTATCGAATCTACAACTGATTTTGGTTCATATAATTTGAAATCTTTAAGAATAAAGGATAAACTCCGTCAAACTGACTATCTAATAGAAGGTTCAAAAGAAGGAGAGAAAGTCGAAACAGTCTCATCTTTAGAATTTATCGAAATCGAGGCTAATATATCAAGTGACTTGGAATCAGAACAGGTAAAGGGATGGTTAACCAGTCTAGCAAATTCATTAGAAACGTTGGTTCTTCTTGATGAAGATCTTCTGAAGTATATTGGAACATATCTTGATCAAATAATCACCGAAAAACCCAAAAATAAGGAAATGTTGGAATTAGATCTACTACTCAATTCTACAATTGCAATACCCCATTCTAGTCAAGCACATATTGATATCTTTGAGAAACATAGGCATGAAATTTTTCCTGAATTATCAACGATGGGTTATAGGGTCTATAAACTCATTTTGAATGCATGTTTGGTAAATGAACAAAAAACATTGACACAAATTTATAACGAGGCAAAGAAAGAGATGATTCAAGTACAAGCTTTTCCATTTTTCTTATCTGTGATGAGTACGCTTGTTACATTTGGTTTCATTAATCTTGAAAAACTTGAATTTTACACAGTTTGACAAAAATAACGAATTTTTTGATAAAAGTTAAGAATTAAGTAGAATTTGGTTGTTTTATTAGAGAAGAGTGATTTTTTCCGACCTTCCTTTTAAACTTTTTACCGACAATATATATATGGAGACGTTTAATTCATAATTAGATTTCATCATCATGATTTGAGAGTGGAAGCTTGAGTAATAACCAAACACCAAATAATGGAGCATGGGAAACATTACAGAACATAGCTAGAAAAGAGAAAGAAGAAGCCTTAAAGAAATATACAATAATCTCTGAATTGATAACTGAATTTGGGGAGGAAATACCAAAAGATAAGGTTCTAACCTATCTAGGCTTCAAATCTATAGATGAGATGATAGACTGGGAATTAGATTGGCTACCCAGAAGAGAACTCAACGTAAAATTCGAATATCAAGAAAAAAAGATAAAAATAATCAAAGATGCCTTCGAAGATGAGGATTTAAGCATTTACGAATTCTTCTAAACCTTCTTCTAACCTTTGAAGACCAGCTAGAAGGTATTCTTTCTCTGAACCTATACCTAGCCGTAGGTAGTTGTCCATTCCAAAACAATCCCCAGCAACAATAAGCAGACTCTTCTCCTTTCTTAATTTTTCAGTGAGGACTGTTGAATTCATATTGAAGTGGTAACGTACAAAAGACATTGCACCAGCTTTTTGTGGAATGAAATCAAATAGATGTTTACGTTTATCTAACCAGTTTTGAAATACTGAAAGGTTTTCGTTTAACATTTTTCTGTTTCTAGTTAGAATCTTTTGTCTCTTAATTGGTTCTAATGCCCAAGTAGCTATCTGCTGACTTAATACACCAGGAGATATAGAAGTATAATCATGATATGACCAAGCTTTTTCTGCAATATCTTCAGGAGCAACCAGCCAGCCCATCCTTAACCCCGGAAGACTATATGCTTTTGATAATCCTCCAACAGCTATTACTTTATCATACTTTCCATAGAAAGAAGCAGTCTCCTTTCCATCTAGTTCTGCTCCTCTATAAACTTCATCCGATAAGATCCAAGCAGATGATTCATTAGCAATGTCAATTAATTCTTCTATATAGGTTTGAGACAATATAGAGCCTGTAGGATTATTTGGATTACAAACTGCAATCATCTTAGTTTTAGGAGTAATAAGTTTTTGAATTTCATCTATATCAGGTTGCCAGTCAAGGTCTTCTTTCAAGTGAAATGGTTTTACTTTTACACCAAAAGAACGAGCTAATCCCCAGATTTGCATGTAATTGGGTAACATAAGAACAAGCTCATCTTTTAGACTAAGTTTACTCCAAATAGAAACAAAGTTAGCCTCAGCTGAACCATTTGTGGTGAAGACATTTTCTTGGGAAGCATTAGGATAAAGTTTTGAGATTGAATTTCGAAGATCTATAGAACCATTAGTCTGACCATAACCTAATCTTAAATCCAGAAGTTGTTTAATTTGGGTGTCATCAAGCAATTCAGAAATTGTGAAAGGGTGAATACCACTCTCTGTCAAATTATATTCGACAGTATTTTCCCAAAGAGATTGTCTTCTCTCCAATTCAAATGTTTCAATCTTCATCTTACTGTAAAATTTTCTATTTTCTATAAAAAATCTTCGCATCCTTTACTCTACAAAGGATTTTTTTATTAGAAAACACAAGTGTTTCTTTACATATAATTCAACATTTGATGCAAAAAGCAAATAAAACCCAAATGAATAATTTGTATAATGACCAAGATAGTAAATCTCGATGAAATCAAAATAATTTTGGAGAAAATCAACCCGATAGAAATAATAGAGGAAGGTTTTGTAGCTTATTCTCAAGGAAAAGTTGAGATACCACCTGTTGGAGAAATGATTTTTACTGAACCTCCTGGAGAGTGTCATATCAAATATGGTTTCATTAAAGAGGATGATTATTTTGTTATTAAGGTAGCTACTGGATTTTATGATAATCCTAAAATAAATTTACCTGCTTTTGATGGATTGATGCTCCTGTTTAGTCAAAAAACTGGTCAGTTACTAAGTGTTCTTCTTGACGAAGGACATCTAACAAATATTCGAACAGCATCAGCTGGTGCAATTGCAGCTAAATACATGGCACCTAAAAAGGTTAAAAGAATAGGTGTTTTTGGAGCAGGTACACATGGAAGATTACAACCTATTTACTTACAGAAAGTATTAGATTGCAAGGATATTATTACTTGGGGAACAAACCAAGAAGAATTAGATATTTATGAAAAAGATATGATAGAACTAGGTTTCAATGTTCAAACTACACAAAACCCAGAAGACATCACTTCATCTTGTAATCTAATAGTAACATGTACTCCTTCAAAAGAACCTTTAATCTTTGCAGATCAAATTAGAAAAGGAACTCATATAACTGCTATAGGTTCAGATACTCCTGAAAAACAAGAACTAGATTCTGCAATTATAAAGAAAGCAGATCGTTTAATTGTTGATAGTATAGAACAATGCATGTCTAGAGGAGAGTGTTTCAAAGCAATGAATGATGGGATGATAAAAAAAGAAAAAATGATTGAACTCGGACAGATGATTATGGATAAGTCATTTCAGCGACAATCAGAAGAAGAAATAACAGTAATTGATTTAACAGGAGTAGCAATTCAAGATATACAAATTGCAAAAGCTGTGTGGAAAGCGATTAATAGAAACATAGAACAAATCATATGATACTTTGAAAAGTTTTAAATTGTGCTAGTTAGCTAAATCAATTAAGTATGTCATCCTTAGAGAGAAAGAAATGCATTAAATGTCATACAGAGGGAGTCACAATATTAGAGAGAAAAGAGACATATGATCTTGATCAAGGAGTTTTCTATAAAATATTTCATATTAACTATGTATGCAAAAAAGGATGCTGGCACGATTGGATTGAATATTATAGAACAGAACTTAAAGATTTTAATGAGAAAGATACTGAACCGATGGTATTCCCAGAAGAAGAAATTATAACTCCAGATAGAATAAATTTTCCGAGTGAATAATCAGATATTTAATGTGTAGTAAAAAAAAGAAGTAAAAAATTTTAGCCTTATTTAGGCCAGAATAACTTTTTACCTAGAAGAACCCAAATCCAGTCAACAAGCCATCCAATGGTGAATAGACCTCCGGTAAATAACCAGACGATGCCTGAAAGAATGTGTCCCTTGTAGAATCTATATATTCCAAAAGCCCCTAAAAAGAAAGCTATCAAGAAATCTAATATGTTTACCATATATAATCACTTTTTTCATTTATGACCAAAGTCACGAAAAAAATACATATGGGTTATTTAAAAATTTATGTATACGTTTTCTTAATTTTCAATATCAACCATCTAATAAGAATTCTTTAATGATTTTGAAAAAATAGAGAAATTATTCTCTTAATGCATCCCTAATTCTATTCATACATTCTTCAAGGATTCTTCTAGGACAGGCAACATTAATTCTTTCGAATTCTTCTCCCCCTTTCCCAAACATTGTTCCACCATCCAAAGCAACTTTTGCTTTATGAAGCATAAATTCTCTCCTTTCTTCATCATTCATACCTAAGCTTGAGAAATCAACCCAAGCAAGATAAGTACCCTCAGGTGTCGCCATATGAACATCAGGTAAATGCTTTTTAAGATAAGCTTTAAGGAATTTGAAGTTTTCATGAATATACTCCATTACTTGTTCTAACCACTCTTCACCCTCATCATATGCACTGATAAGAGCACTTATTCCAAAAGCATTAGGGATACCAAGACCGTTTCTCCCTGATATTCCTTGGGTAAAAGTATCACGTAATTTTTTGTTCTGTATAATTATATTTGATGTTTGAAGACCAGCAACATTGAATGTTTTGCTTGGGGCTGTGCAAATAATAGTATGATCATTATAATCTTCACTTAGCTTAGAAAAAACTGTGTGTTCATATCCAGGTAGAAGAAGATCGTGATGAATTTCATCAGAAATAATCAAAACATCATTTTCTATACAGATATCACCAAGTTTCTTAAGCTCCTCTTTTGTCCAGACTCTTCCAACAGGATTATGTGGACTGCATAAAATAAACATTTTAGTTGAGGAATCTTTAGCTTTTTCTTCAAAATCATCAAAATCGAAAGAGTACTTATTATTTTCATAAATAAGTTGATTATTTTGAATACGCCTTCCATTATTCTTTATGGTTGAAAAGAATGGATAATAGACAGGAGATTGCACAATTATCTTATCACCTGGGTGGGTAAAAGATCGAATCATAACATTAATTGCAGGCACTATTCCAGGACTATAAACTATCCAGTCTTTATCTACTTCCCAGTCATGTCTTCTTTTCATCCAACCTGTAACAGCATTAAAATATTCAGGAGTCTTGTGCCAACTATAACCGTAAATTCCCTCTTCAGCTTTTTGTTTCATAGCTTCTATCAATGGTTGTGGGCATTGAAAGTCCATATCAGCAACCCATAAAGGAAGTACATCAGAAGTACCAAAAAACTCTTCAAGTAAATGTTTGTCCCATTTTATTGCGTGTGTGTTTTTACGATCGATTATTTTATCGAAATCATATTTCATGCTAAGTCATCTTTGATGATTCTTACTCTTTCTTAAATCTTATCAGAAGGGAAAAACTAGGAATTTATTTCATAAATTCGAGCAATCTTCTTCCAAGAGGTTAATTAAATTCTACTGGGAGTCTGTTGATGGAACATTTACAGTTTTTTTAGTGTTTTCTGCTTTCTTCAGTTTTTGCTTTAAGTTTTCGTAAATTTCTTCTTTTTTCTTATCATCCCAAATTCTGTTGCTTATCAGTTTACCTCCGAAAGCTCCAATCAGCAAAGCTACAAATGCAATAACTAAAACAACTAATAGAACTAATATATAAGCAAAAAAAACAACTAATCCAAGTAGAATAGTAACAATCTCAGCAACAAATTCACTAACTACTATCAATAAAGCTCTGTAAAATACAATCACTAATATGACTGCTAATAGTGAACAAATAATTGCTGAAATCTCTATAATATCTTTTTTAAATGACAAAATACCTACTATTAACCCTCCAAGAAGTGTTAATGGTACTCCGATATACAACAAAAGAGAATAAGATTCAGTGAAATAGACGATCAAGATTGGGATTAGTTCTAGAAGTAGAACTATTATTGAACCAATAAAACCAAATAATAGCCTTGCAGAATTTATTTTCATCAGAAACTTGTTTCTCATTTATATTATTAAATATATCTTAGAAAAAACTCCTTCAAGTAAATGTTTATCCCATTTCATGGCATGAGTTTCATTTCTATCGATCACTTTATCAAAATTATAAATCATGACTGGTCGAAATTGAGAAAAAATACTATTTATTAAAACATTACTAGCTCAAAGGGAGCTGAATTAAGGTAAAAATTTTCAAACAAAATTCAGTTAATATTAGTAATGATTTTATTCTTGAATCCGAGTTCTGGAAAGATTTATATACATTTAGTAAATTCTACTACTTTAAGGAAAGGTAAAATTAAACTAATAAAAAGTGAACTAAATGAACTTAGAAAAAATAGAATCTGATTCTATTAAAAAATCTTATAGCTCTTTAATGGTATCTTTAGGAATAGTAACAGGTTTGGCATTTTCAAGTATTTATTTTGGGGTTTCGGTTTACCTTTTTAATTATGAAGATTACATAGATGTAGCATTTTTTACATTTTGGTTTGTAACCGTTATTGGTTTAATAATCTTCTTCATTTCTGGAATTTTAGCTTGTCTCTTCGTTAGGAAGCAAAACGACATAGCAAAAATTTTAATTCCAAATGTTATTTATGTTTTTGGAGGTAATTTAGCGCTAATGATCTATTTTACTATCTCAAGGGGATGGTATTCAACTTGGGTAGTAATATTCTCTTGGATTGGGGTTATTGGATGGGTTGTTTGGATGTTCTTTCTTTGTTTAGCTTTACTCTCTGGAGGAGCAATAACAGGTGGATATAAAATTAGACCTTTTAAGAGAAAAATAGAGTATTTATCTCTTAATACTCAGCACCCACAAGCCAAAGTATTTTTCTGTTTAAATTGTGGAACAAAACAATATATACATAACAAATTTTGCACATCATGTGGAATGGACAATACAAGTATAGCTCAAACACAAACAGAATGATTTTTTCGCAATATTTTACAATGATATCATCTAATTTTTCATAAATTTTCAACAAAGTTTACTTGCTTCATTACCTCAACAGACTGATTCCATTCAGAAAGACAATGCAGTATTTCTATCTCAGGAGTAAGCACATCAAGAAGTAATTCTACTTCTGATAGAGTCTGTACCTTAGTAATTAATTCTTCAATAGAATCAAATCTAAGAGATTGTTAAACAAAAAGAAGCTTCACCAGCAAATAAAAACACAAAAAGACTTGATGAAAATGCTTACACTCTATATTATTACTATGGTTCATCAATTCATGATAGTATTCGAAGGAAAATTGGGTTTGAAAAAATGAAAGCTATAATAGTAGAATTTGCTAAGTTTTGCATAAAAAGTAATTAAGTAGATACAAGTGATTTTATTGAGATCTTAAACAATATCACACAAAATGATTGGTCATCTTTTATGGAAGAAAAACTAGCGGTACCTCCTTCAGTTTAGAAAATGAACTATTTCAATTCGCTGATACATTCATCCAAAATATCAACCAATGCTCCTCTATTAAAGCTATATTCATGATTATGATTTAATTGAAGTAATTCTACAAGCATTCTTTGTATGACCCGTTTTGCTTCATCTTCGTTACCACCCACCAAATATCTTGGTTTGGGTTTTTCGGAGAATAAAGCATCATATATTGCTTCAGATACCTTAGAAGGTTCAGGATATCTATCATATGCTGAAAAACCATCTTCAACTTCTTTGAACAGCTGCTTCCTTTGCTCAGCAGTCATATTTACCCTATAACCTTCTTCTTCTTTTCTCATTCTCTCAATCGTATTTTTGCCAATATCTGATTGAAAGTTACCAGGTTCGATGAGACTGACATGCATATTAAAAGCCTCTACAGATTGAATAAGAGCATCAGAGTAAGCTTCTAAAGCATGTTTACTCATACTGTACAAACCTAAATACCCACTTGTTAGGATACCACTAATTGAGCTAATATTAACAATTCTTCCTTGTGATTTTATTAACAAAGGAAATGTTGCAAGAGTCATTCTATGAACACCAAAAACATTTACATTGAACAAATCCAATATCATATTCATTGAAGATGTTATGATAGGTCCAACTTCAGCGATTCCTGCATTATTTACTAGACCATAGAGTCCTCTATCTTCCTCATGAATGATATTAATAGCTTGTTTGACATGTTCATCGTTTGTAACATCAAGCTTGATAGCAAGTGTATTGGGAAGCTTGTTCAATTCTTCAATATCCTTCTCTTTTCTAGCTCCCGCATAGACAAAATGGCCCTTATCTATGAGCATTTCTAAGGTTTTTCTACCAATACCACTATTTGCACCTGTTATCAATATAGGTTTAAACTTCGTTGCATTTTTCATTGTAAGACTAAGTAGTGTTACTTTATAAATCTGTTTGAGGTTTGTAAACTATTTCCATTGCCCTAGAAAGAGATTATAATCTCTATCCAAAACAAAACCAATAGATTCAGCGGTTTTTTGACTTGCTATATTTTTTTCATTTGTATGCCAGCCAATTTTTGTAATTCCTTCATTAAGACAATGTTCTAGTGTTGCAGAGACTAAAAGTTTAGATAAACCCTTACGTTGAAATTGTGTTTCAGTTACAATACCCATCTCTACTCTGTCTCTTCCTTCATTAATATAATTGATGAAATTGTAACTTGCAATTTCTTTATCTTGATAAACTAAACAGTAACCAAATCCTCTTTGTAAGAATTTTTCTTGTGTTCCGTAAAGTTCTCTAATCCATCCTTCTAGTAATCTTGGATTCATACTCACTTCACTTTTCAAGAATTCTTCATCAATCTTGTGAATAGAGTACATCTCAGGAAGTCTCTCTCGCCAATTAGTATGTTTCATTTCTTTGAAGGTATAGTACTTTCTTGTATCAATAATAGAGTTAGGGAAGAGAGTTGGAATGACTGTTACCCAGTTAGAATCATGGATAATAAAGAAAAATTTATTCACATAATCTTTCATTTTAATAGGAATGAGTTTTTCATAAACCTTAGATTTAACACCTCTCTTAAATTCAATGTTATTCTCATTCCCAGCTAAGATGATTGTACGTCTCCCAAGTTGAATCAATCCGGATGAAGGATCCTCTAAATCGTCTACGAAGATTTGGCCATAATAATTGCCTTCAAAGACAGATGTGATTGAAAGATCATATTCCTCTAACTTTGAGAACAATGATCTAGCCTTATGAAA
>BPTM01000212.1 GCA_023705945.1 Candidatus Heimdallarchaeota archaeon | reverse complement strand
CATGTAGCAATAAACGGAACTTCATTAACACCAATGGTTGAATACATGGGTGTTGGGGTCGATGATCACTTCTTGTTAACTATCTATAATGATGTATTAGACAACTTACCTGCAAATTATGAAGTAGAAATCTCTGTTCAGAAGACCTATTTTGTTGAAACGCTAGGTGATCCGATAGCATCAAATACAATCAATTATGATATCACAACTGTTGAGGATACTTCTATTGAACCAATAGCATCTGTTACTGAAGCAAATACTAGCAGTCAAGTAACTCTTACTTTTGAATGGATAGATGAAACCCACTCTGAGCAAATAAAAGGAGCAACTGTAGTTGTATCTTTAGATATTCCAGAACCTGATGTGGAGTTGATAGAAAATTCAGAAAACGACGGAATATACACAATAATCGTTCGAATAAATGAACCTACTATCTTAACACTAAACGTTAGAGTTACAGCATCTAAAGAAGGATATGATTCAGTGCTGAGTTTTATTCTTGCTACAATTAGTATTAAAACACCATCACTTCCTACTACCCCGCCTCCTACTACTCCTACAAATGGAGGATTACCAATAGGTTTGATAATTGGATTATCGCTAGTTGCAGTAGCAGGACTAGGAATAGGTGCATTCTTCTTTACTAGAACACAGATGAGCAAAAGAAAAGAAAAACATGAAACGCATAAATCAAAGGCTCGAGCTATCTTTCAATCTGCATTTATGATAAAACGTATACTCGTTGTTCATCATGAAACTAGTTCTCCAATTTATGAATACAGTTTGGATGATAGAGCAGAGTTAGATCCATCAATAATCAGCGGAGTACTTCAAGCAATATCATCAATTGGCGCAGAAATGAGTGGTGCAAGAACAGGTATTAAGAAAATTTAATATTACAATTTTGTTGTAACAAGTGCTTCAAGTGGAGCGTATACTTCATATATTTTCTCTGATACAGAATTAGAAGTAGAATTTGAACAAGGATTAGATAACCTTGTTAGATGGTTTGATGTAATCTTTGGCTATGAAGGTTCTAAATGGGAAGGATCTATGGATATATTCAACGAATACAAGGAAAGTATCAATGAAAAAGTGGTAGAAGAACTATTCTTGTGGTTCATGTTTCCATTACAAGTAGCTCCTCAAATAATTGAAAATCTTAATAAACTAAAAACAATAGACCAAGAGATTGTCTCCTTTATCAAAGGCAAAGGTAAAGCTACTACTGCTGTTATACTGGATCAACTTGATGAATACTCCAATGAAGAGATTCTTGACAGAATAATGACCTTGGTGAAAGAAGAAAAACTGAAAACAAACAATTCAGATGGTGTAACTTCTAAATAGTATTAATCTGATTCTAATTTAACTATAGGTAAAAGTCACTAAAATAAGCCCCAAAATTTGAATGAAACAGATACAAGTTTCATTATCTTCTATTATTACCGGTATTTTATAAGTTGCTTAAGAGTAAAAATATATATGTGATATTAAGAATGATTAGTACAATAGCTATAATGGTATTTCTGGGGAATATCTAATGGGTCAATCACAAAGAAAACAAGTTTTCACATTTCTCTTGATTTTCTCTTTTACATTTTCAACTATTGTTCCCATAAACTCTATTAATTCTAACTTAGAGGATAACAATAATCTCTCAATTGAAGATTCTTCTTCATATTTCAATGGATTTGATGAAAATAATTGGAATCCACAAGAGAGCAGCTTAATAAAATATAGTTATACTCCAGTAGATGACTTGGTATATGAAGGGAACAATTTTACAATTGAAGATTCTTTGAAAGTAAATGATGCTTTTTCACTTGAACTAGATAATGCTAATAGTTTAGAAGATAACTTTACCATAAATGAAAATATAAGTGCTATTTATTCTCCTAACTCCTTAGATTTCAATATTACATCGATCCAAGCAACGATCAATGAAACCATTTATATGGATTTTACAGGTAAGGAAGACGAAGTAATTTCTAATAGTGTGAGTGATTTTATAGCTTGCGCCCAGCAATTTGAGGTATCTACTACTTATGCAATTTTCAAAGGAGCTCTCATGAGTATATCTATTACCAATACAGAAAATATTGGAACAAACCAACTAGAATTATTTGTTGTGAAAAAAGCAGGAAGCTTTCCTGATTTATCTGATGTCCGAACTTATGCTGTCAATTCTCCCTATAATTCATCGAATTACTCTGATTTTAACGGATTATTCCATTATTATGATTTCAATGATATTACACTGGAACAAGGATTTTACTATGTTGTAGCGAATTTATCCTTCATTGATCCTCTTCCCGCCAGTGATGTTATCTTTGCATGGCAAGGAGATGTAGGCTACCATGTTGATGTATCTTATTCCAGAACACATGCAGGAGTATGGGAAGAATCTGGATCTTCTGGAAATTATGATTTTAGTCTTGGAGTAAGGTTAATTGCATCAGATGAATTCGGAATTCCTATTCAATATTCAGATCCAACCTCTGTTCTTTTGCAGGACAATGGTTTACCAATAACAACACTAGATCAATCTATACTATCAGCCGGCCTACATGATATTTCAGCAAATGTTCCTATTATAATCTCTTTTAATAATAGCTATGAATATTCAACTAACTATGATGTTCTGTCCTCAGTATCAGTATCAAACTCAACTTTTGGAGATTATAGTAATATTTGGACATTGACTTGGAGTACTATAGCTATTTCTTCTCCATATTCTAACTTATATAGAACTCAACAGATTGTTGTACCTTCGGATTGGAATGATACGATTTCACTTTCAATAAACGAAATATCCAATTCAAATATTCAAAAAACAGATGATGTTATTGATATTTTTCTCTTTGATCTAGATACTCCCTCTGATTTCAAACTTACTAATTACAGCCCGAATTATATTAGTTCAATATCTTTTCCAGATGGTGATAAGACCTTCTTGATAGGATATTGGTCTCAAAATACAACGCATGCTACTGGTTACGAAGGTTCTGATATATCTGTTGTAGTTGATATAAATAACTCTTTAATCAGTGGAGGTGCTCTAAATTTTACTTTATTTGATCTAGATGGGAAGATTGTTGCATTGAAGGATAGTTTAAATCCTAATCTAATTTATCTTGATACTTCTGTTTATTCTAAGTTTGCATATTATCAAACAAATCTATTTAGGGCAAACACTAGTTTTGATCCTTCTGTAGACGGATCTGATAAAGAAGGATTCTGGACAATTATGTGTTCTTGGCAAAATGGAACAGAAGTGGGATTTTTTACAAAGAAGATAACAGTTCTAAAACCAACTTTTGCGGAGTTTTTTGTTCAAACAGAAGTAGCAGGAACATGGCAGAAATTTTTGACATCCGAAATAACTAGCATAAATGGCGATGCGATAAATCTCCGGGTAAGCTATTACAGTATTAGTGATCCATTCTTTAGTGGACTCGGTACACTCATTTCTACAGGTAATGTTTTCTATACGACAGATTGGGGTGCAACTGATACTCTAGTGTTTGGTACAACCAATTATACTACTTCAATAATTCCAAATATTGTTTCTGGAAATTACCTGATTAATTTATTTACAGATAATCTATTTCATCAAAATTACACTTCAGTTTTGAATGTGAATATTCTGCATCAGTTCCAGCTTCAAAGTGTTGAAGATGAATATTCAACATTTTATTCCAATGATTTAATTACTAAATATACTCTTGTTGATTTATCAAATAATAGTGTTCCAGTTAGTCCTGATGATTATTGGGTGAGTATTGAAGGCTTGCAAATTGTTGAAAATGATGGTTTTGTCTTTGATTTCATAAATAATCAAATTATAATTACTATTGATATAGCTGAGTTAGGATATTCAGTTGGGCTTTATGAGCTAGAATTAAATGTTGAAAAAGTGAATTTTGTTGAAATAATAGGCACTAACCAAACATCAACTTCCATAACATTCTCAATAGTACCAATAGAGACAGAGGTAATAGTAGAAAGTTCAGTCTCAGAAATCGAGATAAACAGTCAAGTTACTTTATCATTTAGAATTCTCGATCAGAATCACTCTAGCTATGTAGAAGAAGCAACAGTTGAGGTTAGCCTTGATATTCCTGAACCTGAAGTTGAATTGATTGATGTTTCTGAAGAATCAGGACTTTACACCATCAGAGTTCGCATTCATGAACCAACTATTAAAACATTAAATATTAGAATAAACGTTACTAAAACTGGATTTGAAACAATTCAAAATTTCATTATTTCAACTATTTCAATTTCTGGTTCTCTGACCCCAGGAGATTTTCCAATAGGAGTCATCATAGGATTAGTTGTAGTTACAGTTGTTAGTCTAGGTGTAGGATTATTTTTCATTATAAGAAAACAAAGAGCAACGAAGAATGAAATTCATATGCAACAACAATCTAAAGTTAGAGATATCTTTCAATCAGCTTTTATGATAAAGCGAGTATTAGTTGTTCATCAGGAGACCAGTACTCCCATTTATGAGTTAAGTCTAGATCTAAGAGCTGAGTTAGACCCATCCATTGTCAGTGGAGTACTTCAAGCAATCTCAACAATAGGTGGAGAAATCAGTGGTGCTAGAACTGGAATCAAAAAAATAGAGTATTATAACTTCACAGTTACAACTGCCTCAAGTGGTGGTTATATAATATATATTTTCTCTGATAGAGAACTCGAAGTAGAATTTGAGCATGGACTAGAAAATCTAGTGAATTGGTTTGAGATAATTTTTGGTACTGAAGGAGCTCGATGGGATGGATCTATGGATACTTTTAACGAATTTGAAACTGCTATAAAAAATAAGCTTGTAGAAGATCTTTTCCTCTGGTTCTTATTCCCATTAGAAGTAAAACCAACTATATTTGGAGAAATTGATAAATTAGCAAATATTGACCAAGAAATTATTACATTCATTAATAGTAAAGGAAGAGCAACTACAACTCTTATCATAGATCAATTAGACGAATATCCGAAAGAAGAAATTATGGAAAGAATCTTTGCCTTGGTGAAAGATGAAAAACTAATAACACATACTGAAGACAATCCTATTTAGATTAGTTGTTGAATGAAACAATGCTTTTTCCTCAATAACTTAACTTCACCCTTTTATTATATCTATTTAAAGATTTAAAGGAGCAGAGTTAAGTTAGTTGTTCTTCAATTAAATATAAATAAACCAGGTTTATATTGAAAGTTGCCTTTGTAAGAACTTTAAATAAGTCATTAACAGAGAAATTATTGGAGTAGAAACATGTTTAGGGGTTTATCGAAAGGGTCAAAAGTTCCATTTATAACCATATTGGCTTATTTATTCATATTTTCCATTACACTCACAAGTCTAAAAGGTATAACTGCTACAAATACAAATGATTTCCTTGGTAAAGATAATCTAGAAGAAATTAATCCAGTAGATCAAATCCCAAATTTACTTGAAGATTTAAGTTCATATCCATATACTCCTGTAACAAATCTAAGTGGTTCAGGAAATGCTTTTGATGTTGAAGACATACTAACTGTTTATGATGATTTTTCTCTGAATTTAACCTATAATTCATTAACAGGATATTTTGAAGATAACTTCACTAATACTGATATCACTTCAGCTTACGATTCTTTCTTGTTAAACTATAATATGACCCAAGTTCTTGCAAAACAAGACTATTATCCAATTGAAACTGAGTTTACTGATTTTTCAACATTTAATGATACATCACCAGCTATTGCGCAAAGTTTCGAGGTCAAGTGGGATTATGCATCTTTCTTTGGAGCGGAATTATATTTTGAAGATGATGGTTCAGCATTAGGTACCGGTTTGGAAATATTTGTAGTAAAAGCTGATGAAGCTACTGGTGCTCCAAACATGAGTTACATCTACTCCAATGAGTTGAATGGTCCTTACAATGATTCAAATAGAATCCCAAATGTTTTTCAATATTATGATTTCGAGGATGTTGTTTTAGAGAAAGGAAAATATTTTGTTGTCGCAAAACTTGTAACTCCTGCTGATTGGGGACCAAAATATTTTACATGGTTTGGAAACACTGTGCAACCTTATGAAAGTGATACATATTACCAAAATCTAACTCAAACTTGGGAACTGCAAGCATCAGTCGACCATACATTAATTGTTGATATGTTACCTTCAAATCAAACTGGTTATGCAATGGAATTTCAAGATTTAAGTACTATTACAATGAAGGATAATGGTGTTGATATCCAAGATATCGATTCTCAAATTACTTCAATTGGTCTACATAATCTTACAAGTGACACTTCTTTAGAAATAACCTTCAATAATTCATACAGTTTCATCAATTCGATTACTGCTGATTCTTTCTTTGCAGCATTTAACTCAACAGCGGGTGATTACTCAATCCATTGGAACTTAACTTGGGATGTGTCAGCAGTAGATCCTTCCTCATTCTCAATTTATGAAAGAATGATACAGGTAGAAACGGTAAGTGATTGGCACGATAGTCCAATTTGCTATTATAATGATACTGATACTTTTCCAACTATACAGTATAGTGACACTTACTTCTGCTATTTGGGTTTTAATGTATCAGCTGGAAATTTTAGGTTAGAAACTTCTAGTCCTAATTTCATTCAATTACTGGAGTTATCAGATGGAGAAGAGCTAACAAATCTGTACTCATTAGGTCATTGGACTACAGATGGAATAGATGCTACAGGATTTGAGGGCTCAACAATTTATTCAACAATAACGCTTATAGAAAATTCTATTTCAGGGACACTAAACTTTACTTTATTCAACCCTGAAGGAGAGATAATCCCTCTAAAGACAAGTCTTCCAATTAATTTAACATATACTGATTTGTCCTCATATACTCTTCTAGATCCTACACCAGATAGTCCAGGATTATACTCATCAGAGATAACCCTTGACCCTTCTGTTTATGGGAGTGACCTTGAGGGAATTTGGACAGCTTTTGTTTATTGGAACAATGGCACAGAAATTGGTATTTACTCTCAACCAGTTTATATTCAGGCTCCTACCTTCTTTCAAGTCGAGTGGGAGGAAATTCCTGATAACAATAATTGGATAAATAACGTGACTCAAACCATAGTTCGACAGAATGGAGATGAACTCTTCATTAATAGTAGTTATTACAAGCTAAGTGAACCATTCTTTACTAGTTATGGAGAAATAATAGAAAACACCACAATCGGATATCAAACAAGTTGGGGTGATGATGGGAATTTAACCTCAAATAATGATTTTCACAGTATTACTTTTGATGATAATATTACTGCTCGTTCTTATACAATTGAACTTACTACAGCGAGTATACTTTTAGAGAATCACCATGTGGTTCTTAAACTTGAGATATTCAATGTATTCTCTGTAGAACCTATAGAAACTTCTATAGAAACTAACTCTACTGAAGATTTGGTTCTATCCTTTAGACTAATCAATGAAATTGACATAGACAGAAATCCAATGGAGGTCACGAAAAGCGAATTATCAATAATGATTCAAGGAGCAACAGTAGCTCAAGAAGATTATTATGTAAATTATGAAGATGGGATTAACTATGTTATTATTTCCTCTCACGCAATTCGATTCAATGAATTTGATTTAATATTGGATATAACGAAATCCCATTTCAAATCTAGTTATATCAATGAGAAACTTGAAACAATATTTAATGTTGTGATTAATCAAGTAACAGCGCCCCCTACAACTCCCCCACCTGAGCTTCCTCCATATATAATTGGGATAATTATTGGTGGTTCTATCGCTTTCATCGGAATAATATCTATTATTGTTGTTGTTGGAACTAGAAAAGGGAAAGGTGTTGTTGTTGTTGACGTTTCTGAAGAATCTAATCTTGTATCTTTGTTTGAAAATATCTTGTCTCTTAGGAAGATTCTATTCATTCACAATGAGACAAG
>BPTM01000211.1 GCA_023705945.1 Candidatus Heimdallarchaeota archaeon | reverse complement strand
CCTCCAAAAGCCATAATTTTATCCTCTGGAAGAAGGTTTTTGATAATATCTCTGAAACCTTTACTTGGTTCAAAGGCTGCTATATCTACACTATTTTTGTTGTTTTCTAGTTCTCCATGTAAAATAACATGTCCTCCCGGAATTATTTTTGGTTTTTCTAGGACCTTAATTTTTCCCTTGAATACATTGAAATTTACTACATCTGAACTAGCATATTTAAAATGTTGATCAGTGCCTTGGTTTGTACGAAAAATACAATATGAGTTGATTGCTTCCTTCGTCCTTATTTCCTTCATCATTTCGAGAAGGATTGTTGGTTCCTCTCCCCTGATTCCATAAAGGACTGGGTCTGGTCCTGCTGGTGCAATGATGATTTTATTAGATTCTTCATCAATATTGTTGAATACTTGAGGCGAGTATTTTTTATCAGCTTGAACTAGTGATTCGTAATCTATTACTCTTTTTTTCTTGATATTTTCAGGCATTCGATATGTTAGAAGTTCATATGTAAAATCTTCGAGTTCTGGTTGCAAAGTATTACCAATTGCTGCAATACCTCCAATTAACCCTCTACCATTTCCAATCGTATAATGTTTGAAGCAATATTTTTCAGCAAAATCTTTCGCTGTTGCAATTGATATGACTTCAGTTAGAGCTTTATATGCAAACCGTTTCAACTCTTGGGGAACTTCTCCCTTGATAATTGCCAAACCAGGATTTGTGTTTTTGTCTTCTTCAGACATTTCTTTTAATGTATTTATGGCTCTCTCTACAATAGATTCAACAACATCTTCTTCAACTTTAAGAGTTAATCCTATAGCTCCATTACCTCTTGTTTTCCATGGTATATTTGGGTTATTACGAATCAGACGTGGGTAGTCTAAGAACTCAACATCATTGGATATTCTCTCTACTAATCTCAGAGCCAAAAAAGTTGTACAACTACCTCTTAAAGAGTCTGTATCATCAAATCCAATGTTAAGAGTCGTATTTCGTACATCTGACAATTTAATACGTAATGATTTTCAGTTTTAATATTAAAAAATATTAGATAGAATACCAAATTTCTCCTTGGCGATCTTTTTTAATTATTATACATTCTGTTTGATCTGCGAGGATTTCAATCCTATCATGTAGCTCTCCTCTCCATATTCTCATCCAACTAGCTAATTCAGAAAGTGATACTTTATTATCAGGTCTGTTAATAATTATCTTGAATATTCTTCGATAAACCTCACGATCATGATAATTTGGAACTACTTTTTCAATTATGCGATTAAATCGATTATAAGCATCATTGATTTCTTCAACACACTCTTGTCTTTTTTCATCCAGAACTTTTAACTCACTTATTTTTTTTGAAATTAAGTCCTGAATTTTTGCTGATTCTTGTTTTAACTCCTTCCTAAATTCTTCTCTTCTTTTCTCTTTAGCTGCTTCTGTTCTCTCTATCTTGATATCTTTTTCTTTTTCTACAATTACGCCGGTTGGTAAATATTTTACATTAAAGGTATTCTGTCCTACATCTATTATTAAAGAAAAAGCCTGATTCAGACTTGCATACTTACGAAATGGTCCTTTGTCACTTTTTCTTTCTTCAATTGAGACTATACCAAGTTTTGCTAATTCCTCAAGATACTTTCCGATAATTCGAGGTGATATATCCATCATTCTTGATATTTGGAATGAATACAAATCCTCATCTGATAGAAGTTCAAGAATTCTTCTCCTTGTGTTATTTGAAAGAAATTCTAACAATTCAAAAACATCAGTTTCTTTATTTTCATTACCTGTTCCTAGCATTTATATCACATCTTAGCTGAAGAAGAAGGGATTAAACGAATCCCAGATCCTTCTTAGCTTCATCTTTTCTCATGTCTTTGCGGACTGAAACAGCTCTGTCTTTAGTTGGCTTAGTTTGTTCTAGGGCTTCTAGAAGAATTTCTTGGGTGATTTTACAATCGAATTTTTCAGCATCAAATTTCTTGCTTTCTTCTATTTCATTCTCAAACTTTTCAACATAGTTTTTTATTGCAATCAGCTTGCTTTCACTACATAATGCTGCAATATCTGCTCCTGTAAAACCTTCAGTTTCTCTCGATAAATCATCTATATTAACATTTTCTGCTAAAGGAGTTTCCTTAAGGTGTATTGAAAAGATTTGTTTTCTACTTTCAAAGTTTGGTGTACCAACTCGCACTAGGCGATCAAATCTACCTGGACGAAGAAGTGCAGGATCAACCATATCTGGTCTGTTAGTTGCTGCTATGACCACAACGTTTCTCAGTTCTTCTAAACCATCAAGTTCAGATAACAACTGACTAATAACTCTCTCAGTCACTCCAGAATCTGTACTTCTTCCCCTGACGGGCGTTATAGAATCCAATTCATCTAGAAAGATAACACAAGGTGCTGCTTGTCTAGCTTTTCTGAAAATCTCACGAATAGCTTTCTCACTTTCTCCAACCCACTTCGAGAGAACTTCTGGACCCTTTACTGAGATAAAATTTGCTTCGGATTCGTGTGCAACTGCTTTTGCAATTAGAGTTTTACCTGTCCCTGGGGGGCCATATAATAAAACACCCTTGGGGGATTTGGCATTCATAGCTTTATATATTTCTTTGAATTTAAGTGGCCACTCAACAATTCTTTGCATCTCCTGTTTTACTTCATCTAACCCCCCAATGTCTTCCCAGGTGACATTTGGGATTTCAACAAACACTTCTCTCAAGGCTGAGGGTTCAATTGTCCGTAAAGCATTGCGAAAGTCATCATTAATAACATTGATTTTTTGTAAAACTTCAATGGGTACTTCCTCATCTTCAAGATTCAATTCAGGGAGCATTCTTCGTAGAGAATGCATTGCTGATTCTTTGACTAATGCTGAAATATCTGCACCCACGAATCCATGAGTCAAATCTGCTAGTCGATTGAGATCTACATCCTTATCAATTGGCATACCTCTTGTGTGTATTAATAGGACTTCATACCTGCCATCTCTATCTGGGATGCCAATTTCTATCTCTCGATCAAATCTTCCGGGTCTTCTCAGAGCTGGATCTATCGCATTAACTCGATTAGTTGCACCAATGACAATTACTTGCCCTCTAGATTCTAACCCATCCATAAGAGCCAACATCTGAGCAACAATTCTCCTTTCAACTTCTCCTGTTACTTCCTCTCTTTTTGGAGCAATGGCATCTAACTCATCGATGAATAGAATACTTGGGGCATTATCTGATGCTTCCTTGAATAAATCTCTAAGTTTCTGCTCTGATTCTCCATAGAATTTTGACATGATTTCAGGACCTGAGAGCACATAAAAATTTGCTTCAGTTTCATTAGCGACGGCTCGAGCTAGAAGTGTCTTTCCTGTTCCTGGAGGTCCATGTAACAGCACTCCTTTTGGAGGTTCTATCCCTAATCTCTTGAATAGTTCTGGGTGGCGAAGTGGTAATTCTATCATTTCACGAATTCTTGATATCTCTTCAGAAAGACCACCAATGTCTTCATATGAAAGTCTCTCAATTTCTCGTGCCTTGATATCTTCCCATTGCTTGTCGCTAATCTGTATGTTGGTTTCTGACGTCATGATAACTGCATCAGCAGTAGGCGTGACAGATGCTACACCAAGATAGAGTTTACGCGACATTCCAAGACCTATCGGTATAATATCTCCAGTTGTTATCACTCTATCTTCTAATGTTTGCTTCAACCATTTTTCCAAACCTTGAATATGAATTTTTTCAGTAGGCGCAAACACTATTTTTCTGCCCTTTTTAGCAGATGATTTTGTAATTGTAACTCTTTCATCGATACCTATTTCAGCATTCATTCTAATCATACGATCAAGCCGAACTACATTTTTTCCAAAATCTTCGGGAACCCCTCTCCATGCTCTAGCATAAGTTTTTTTTGCCCCCTCAATGCTAACTATATCTCCTGTTCCAATTTTCAGTTCATCTGCTACATCTTGAGATATTCTAACTATTCCTCTCCCAACATCTCGTTGAAGAGCCTCTCTTACTCTTAGTTGTTTTTCTTTATCTTCACTATTTATTGACATAATTTATCACCATAATTATAAAAAATCAGTTAATGGAAATGTTTTTTCCATCATCACTTACTTCAGTAACTGTTCTTAATTTAACTTCTAATATCCCATTTCTCATCGTAGCTTCTATCTTCTGTTTTTTATCAATTTCTTGCACAATTGGTATTTTAGTATTAATTTGCTTCTTACCATTTTCTGCAATCAATTCCAGATGATTTTTCACAAGTTTCAATTTTACTTGTTCTTTGGTAAAACCAGGAAGCTCAACAATTAAGTAGAGTTGATTCTTTTCTTTGTCAACTTGCAAATCATAAGCAACTTGATATTGTTTTTTAACCTCTTGGTGTGATAGTATTGTCTCTCTCTCCGCACCTGAAGTGAGTTGAGGGCTTATTTTGCCCCTAAACATTTTTTCGAAGCTTGGAATAAGTTCTGCAAAACGCTCAAAAGAGTGCGAAAATAGATTACTGTCCCAATCAAACGATTTGTTCAGATTCAAGATTCTTTCAATATACTCTGTACCAAATTCTTCGGGTATCTCTCCTATCTCACGATAGTTTTCCTTGCCTTCAGAATCTCTGTTGTAATCATAACCATATTCTTTCTTTACACCGTTGATACTGGTATAGAATCTTACACTTCTAAATTCATCTTTGAATTTTTTTCGGAATATATCTCTGTCTTTTTCATTATTATCGTTCATAATCTCTCGCCTCAATTCCTTTTCAGTATATTACTGTCGGTATTGAACCACTTGTATAATACTCCCTTTTAATGATATATAAACCTTTCGTATTTGCCTTTCGGCTGCAATTAAACTAAATATTGAAAAAACTAAGTAATTAAGATAAGAGGCTAAGAAATTTCACCTGTGTTTAAAGATTAGTTCTTTTCCAGTACTTCTTTCAACTGTCCATAAAGTGTATTGATTCTATCATAAAATCCCTTAGTATGATAGGTATTCATCAAACTCAAAACATGTCTATCATAGTGGTGCCCCCATTCGTGAATCAATGTGCGAAGAAATGTTTTCGGAGCAACATATTTCTGGTTTTTAGCCGTTCTACTAAATACCGAAATGGAGTACTTTTTCTGAGAGTCACCTCTCGTTCGGTATAAACCATAGTATTGACCCCCAGATCTCGTTAGACGTCGCTTACCACCTGTGTGCACAGTTAAATGTGGGAGTTTGTACATGGAATTTAGCTCAGAAAGAAGGAGATTAGAATATTTCTTAATAGCTTCATCATCACCAAGCTTCAAGGAATCACCCAACATCATCGTCGTCTTATGCAAAAGCTTGGTGGATGATTTGGCAAGAGGCTTTATTGCAGCTGTTTTTGATTTTTCATAATCTTTAGATTGTGACGCTAACCATTTCTTCTTAGAGTTCCTCTTCTTTGAAGTTGGTTTAGGAGGATTTAACTTTGGTGTAGTGAGTGAATAAGGCACTCGAAATTTCAACGTGTCTGTTTCAACTGTAACAGTTTTTTTGTTGAATCTCTTTACTACACCTGAAAGAGTTTCACCTTTAAAGGGAAAACTTATCCTAATCTCTTCACTCATAGTAATCCACTTATTAGCTTTAGAGAGAAACTTAGTTTTTAGTTTCTGTAAGTCTCTGATGATATTTTCAAATCATCAGTGCTTAAGCTCATCTAACATTTCTTCTATCTCTGGTATTGATAAACCTATTTTTTCATTTAATGACACAAGTAAATTGTTGATATGATAAGCTGTTTCCTTTATCTGTTCCCTCGCTTCCTCTCTCAAGCCCATTACCTCAGAACCAAATTTAATGGTTAGAGTTACTTCAAACAATCGATAACAGATTGAAAGAATTATGAAGTAATTTATCTCTGCTGGAAGTTTTCCAGATAATTGTTCATAGAATTTAAGGAACATTTCTTTTACTTCCCTTGAAGTATACGCTTCCATAAGCATTAATGTCCATCCCAAATCTTCGCGATAATCACCTATATGGGCACCAGGCCAATCTATAACAAATCCTTTTCCACTCGCATCTAGAATGATATTGTGGGGATGAAAATCACTGTGTACTATGGCAATTTTTTCCAAAGAAGCTTTATTTCTGTTTTCTTTCAACCATTTTAACAAGGGTAATAGCTCAATAATCTTATGATTTACTATCTGTTTTTCAAGCTTGTTTAATGATTTATCAATAAAGAAAAACGGGTTCTCTTCTTCAGTATATTTTGTTTTATTTGCTAATATTTTCCAATTGAGCTCATGTAGTTGCACAAATAAACTGGCAAAGAGTGGTAGAATCTCCTCAGATAAAACCTTATGATCGTTTTCTTCTAATGCTCTTAAAAAAATTTCTCCCATATCCTTTCCTAGGATTCTCTCCATAATTATGAATGGGTGTCCAAGCACCTTTTGATTAAGCTCAAGAATATACGTTTTGGGAACTGGATATCCTGATTCAAAGAGAGTTTGTAGCACTTCAAATTCATGTTTAGTCTTTGATGCCATTTTCTTTCCTGGATACATTCTTAGAATTAGGTGTTCTATGCTTTCTTCATCGTTACCTTCTCGATAGAGCTTAAAGGCGAATAGTTCTGTCTGCCATCCTTTCGCTAATGATTGAATGTCTTTGATTGCAAACTTATCTTCTGAATTGTAATGCTCTTTGAAGTAACTTTCAAGGATCTCACCTATACGCAATGCTGATAAGGTCATTTGTACTCAACTATTTGTTAATACTTTAAATAGTGAAAAAGTACAAAAAGCTTGTGATAAAATGAAAATCGTCATTTCTAAACATAATGAAGGATGGACCGGTATCTTGTTGAAAAATGAGAAGCTGTTCTATACACATTATTCTTTTAAGAGCAAGGATGAAGCCGTTAATTATCTCTCTAAAATCGCGGGTGAAGAGGTTATAGTAGAAGAAAAACAGCATCCGATTATTGGTGTTATAAATGGTATAGTCGATGGAACGGCGTTTGACCTTCCAAAAATAGATTTTGATTTCAGTGGATATACTGACAAAGAAGTTAGCGTGCTAAAAGCACTCCTAAAAATTCCAGCAGGAGAAGTTGTATCTTATGTCGAATTAGGGAACCGAGCAGGAATCACAAATGCTGCAAGATTTGTAGGAAACGTTATGGCAAAAAACAGGTTTGGGCCGATTGTACCATGTCACAGGGTAATTCTGTCAGATGGACGAATGGGTAAATTTTCAGGGAAGAAAAACCATCCAATGAAAATAAAAATGTTGACACAAGAAAAAGCTGAATTTAGACTCTAAATTACCCTCAGAAAAAACACAATCGCTTATGATTTTATTGGAAAAAGAGTGAATTCTTGTCGATAAGAAAATTCACTCACTTTCTAATTTTGTTAGTATCTTCTCTACTATTTTATCAAAAGAATCTTTCGCAATCTCATTAGATAAAACTGCAGGTTTCCCTATATCACCAGCTTCACAAATAGCTGATACAAGAGGAATGCTACCCAAGAAGTTCAAAGAAAGCTGTTCTGCGAAGTTTTTTCCACCATCTTTTTTAAAGATATTAGTTACTTCTCCGCAATGTGGGCATGCAAAACCTGACATATTTTCGATTATACCTATTATTGGAACGTTTGTAACTTCTGCAAAATTAACAGACTTGCTGACATCTAATAATGATACATTTTGAGGTGTAGTAACTACTACCATACCGTCAAGATCCTTAATTGTTTGAACAATTGATAATGGTTCATCGCTGCTACCTGGAGGTAGATCAACAATAAGAAAATCTAATTCTCCCCAATTTACTTCTGAAAGTAGCTGTTTAAGTGCCTTAATCTTCATCGGACCTCTCCAGATGATTGCTTTACTCTTGTCTTGTAATAGAAATTCCATCGATACAATTTTCACTTTTCCTGACTCGATTGGTATGATTTTATTATCTTTTGTTGTTATTTGATCATCTTCAACACCAAACATCAAAGGAATATTTGGTCCAGTAACATCTGCATCTAATACACCAATTTTGTATCCTTTATCAGATAGTGCCTGTGCAATATTGACTGTAACAGTTGTCTTTCCTGTTCCACCTTTACCTGATAATACAGCTATTTTATATTTAATTTTTGACAGTGTTTCCTCAATTTTCTTATCTTCTTCACTTTTAACATTTAATTGCATTTGTATCCCTTTAGTCTAAATCCACACTTCCCCAGATTATTTAAAAACTCAATGATATAACAATATATTTTCCCATGTATAATCTTTTAAACCCTCATAGAACTATGATTTGTAATAACTCTAATCCCCTTTCAAAGTGAGAGAAAATGACAGAAATGAAATATGATGTTGTAATCATCGGTGCAGGAATATTTGGTATGGCTACAGCTTACCATATACTAAAAAATAATGAGAATCTGAAAGTTATGGTTGTAGACAAAGCTGCTTCTGCTGGTTCTGGTAATACAGCCCAATCTGCAGCCATGTATAGGGATACTTTTTCCTCGGAAGTAAATCTTGTTCTTAGCAGTACTACACGAGACTTCTTCAGATATGTACAAAATGAATTAGGAGTGAATCTATCCTTAAAAGACATAACCTATCTTTGGTTAATGGATAGAGTACAGTTTGAAGGCAACAAACACGCTGTTCAATCAATGCTTGACAATAACGTTCAAATCGAGATTCTAGATAAAGAAGACATTAAACAAAAAATCCCAGATTTAGTTACAGACTTTGATGATACTGAAAATGCAGAATTACTAGGTTTGAAGAACATCGATTATGGTATTCTTGGTTATGATTGTGGGGAACTAGATGCTGACAAAATAACAAGAGATTTTTATGAAAATGAATTCAAAAAACTTGGGGGAGAAACACTTTACTCAACAAGAATCAAAACACTTGTTCTAGAACCTATTGGAGAGGAACTAGGTATTCCAGGAGAACCTGTAGGATGGCAAGAGAAGAAAGTTGGATCAATAGAAACACAAGACGGTAAAAAGATCACATCAGAAATATTTATCCTTGCTACTGGTCCTTGGGCTAATGAATTGCTTCTGCCAATTGGTATCGATAGTCACTCACTTCCATTAAAAAAATCACTATTCAGAGTTCAAACACCACGATTGGCTAGTTTTTTGGATAATAAAAACTTCAACGAAGAGGAAACAATTCCATTTATCATATTCCCAATCCATGGGATCTATGTCAAACCTGTGAAATACAACAATAGTGTATGGATTGGTGGAGGTTCAACAATTGGTCACTCTTACGTTATCTCTCATCCAGATACATTCGAGAAAGAAGAAAATCCATTGGATGATACACAGGCTGATCCCCGAGTTTATGAATATGATCAATATCTCGTTCTTTCAGAGTATTTGCCCATTCTAAAAGATCAACCATTAACAAACCAGTGGGCTGGTTATTACGCTATGAATACAATGGACAAAAATCCTGTAGTATTCAAACCCAATGGCATAAAGGGTTTGATTGTAGTTACTTCTGGTTCAGGTAGTGGGATAATGAAAGCAGATGCTGTGGGGAGAATTGCTTATGCTCTTTACTGTGGAAAAGAAAATGCAGAACTCTTCGGTGGTAAAGAATTCAAAGTTTCAAGACTTGGATTAAAATCAAGAGATGTGGACAAAGAGGCTTTTGTAATTTAGAATCGACTATCCCCTTTCATATCTGGGGAATTTCAAAATCACCTTCATTTCTAAGATTTGACTTAAATCTGTTAACTTTACGTTTAATCTTTTCTTCACCTTCCTCAGTTATTTTTTCTAAATAATTCCAAATGAGATCCTTCTCTTCTTTTTTAGTAAAATAGTTAGGAATTTGTGAACCTATTACTACTGCAGCAGATTTTATAACATCCATCTTAGGAACTGATTTAGAATGAACTAAACTATACCCTTCTATTTCCATAGTCTGCAATTTCTCTTTATGTTGAGGATAAACTGAAATCATATGATTAACTGTTTGACAATAAGTATCTTTTAGCTTGAGAGTATAGGCCAATTTCCTGATTTTTAAAATGTAACCCTTTTGAATTAACTCAATTTGTTTCTTTTTCATTTCATTATAACTGAATGATCTTCCCGTGCTCAAACCCTCCATGTTATTTTTAATGATTTCAAAATGATTCTGGGACAGTTTTTCATGAATTAATGCAAGTAGGTTATCAAGAATTGCTAGAAAATAAATAACTATTTGATTACGCGTAAAACGTTTGTTTTCATTAATTCTATTCACAATTAATAATAATTGTAAATTCTCGAACTGTGTTACTGCTTGAATAAGAAATTCTTGTGGGACATGATCTTGTAGAATTGAATTTATCTCATCTATACAACGTTGAACACGCTCTTCCTGCCTTTCTAAAGACTTTAGGAATTTTTCTTTAACGTTGACTTGTACATTAATTAGAGAAGAGATCAGATCCTTTTTCAATGTCTTATTTTCTTCTCTAATGACATCTACCATTCTATATCCTCAAACACTAATCCGCAATTTCATTTATATACGCGTAAAATATTTGAAGAAAAAATGTTGTTTAAATAGTTTTTTAAGATGTGATGTATCAATTTTATACAGAATGGTTTTTAGGAAATGGAAGAAACAGAAATATGAGAAGGAGAGAGAAAAAAAGCGGAAAGAACATGAGAGATTGGATAACGCTTACAAGAAGAGAATGAAAAAAGGGTATGAAGAAGGTCTGAGCCAAAATCTTCAATTTCGTTCAAGATAATACTCTTAATTGTATCCTATAATAATCCTACCTTTTCGTTGAATGATTCTATTAATTCATCAATTGCATTTGTTTGTTGTTGAATTTGTTTCCAGTAATTTGAATCATACCATTGTCGATTTAGCTCATCAACGTGTTTACCTTGCTGTTCTACCCAAGTGTAGTATTTCAAGTGATGAATTCTTTTACGTTGTAAGTAATTCAATTCAAGCATATTATCCATTTTTTGTCCTTCAAGTTTTGTGTAATATGCCTTTATTGCATCATCTCGTGAAAAATCACCTAAGTTGTTTTTTGCTTCAATTAGCCTTGATTGATAAAGTTCCATTGAATCTGTAAATACTGTAAAAACTACGTCATCTTCTGTTAATTCATAATATTTTGCAAATTTAATGGCCATTAACAAATTTGCAATACTTGATATTCCTAAGAGCTGAAGCTGATCAATCATATCTTCGTTAACACCAATTTCTTTTAGATATTTATGTCCACTAGGTTCGTTAAATAGTCTCATAAGTTGGAATGTGTCATTATCATCTATAGCTATAACCATATCTGTATTCTTAACATTATGAATCCAAGGGATATGCTTATCACCAATTCCTTCAATCGTGTGAGCTCCATAGCCATTCAATAACATAGTAGGGCATTGTAAAGCCTCACCAGCCGCAATCTTCAAATGAGGATGAATCTGTTTAAGATAGTCTCCACAACCTAGAGTTCCAGCTGATCCAGAGGTTAAAACAAGACCTGCAAAGTTCTTTGAATTAAATTTTGTTTGATACACTTCATCGATTGCATGTCCAGTAACTTCATAATGCCAAAGATAATTACCAAACTCGTCAAACTGGTTAAAAACGAAAATGTTCTCTCTGGTTCTTTTTAATTCCCAAACTTTGTCAAAAATTTCTTTGACATTACTTTCACTACCTGGGGTTTTAATAATCTCTCCAGCAACAGATTGAAGCCATTTAAACCTCTCTTCTGACATTTCTTCTGGAAGGATTGCAATAGATTCGCATGAGAGTAATGTCGCATCGTATGCACCACCTCGACAGTAATTTCCAGTACTGGGCCATACTGCCTTATGTGATATAGGATTAAACTGTCCTGTAATTAAACTAGGAACTAGACAACCAAAGGTTGCCCCAACTTTGTGTGCTCCTGTAGGGAAAAATTTTCCGACAAGTGCAATGATTCGAGCTTTTACACCAGTTAATTCAGAAGGAAGTTCAAAATAATTAACACCATCAAATCCTCCTCCCTTCTCAATAGGTTCATTTTTCCAAGTGATTCTAAATAGATTTCTGGGATGAACATCCCATAAACCTACATCTTTCAACTCTTCTAAAATGGTTGAAGATATTTTAGTTGGGTCTTTTTGCTGTTTAAAAGTTGGAATAATTATGTTTCTGTCACGCGCTCTTTTAATAGAATCTTCCAGATTTCTATCATTAATAATCAGATCTATCATTAGTAGCAATAAAAATCTAACAATCTTTAATTTTTCGAAATATGGGAAAAAAGTGAATCTAGTATTAAAACCTAGAACCGATATTTAGAAAAGTCTTTAATTTACTGTTTTCCTTTAAGTTATCCATTTGAGATACGAGCTGAAAAAGAATGTCTGTTAGTAAACAAAGTCAAGATGATATCTGGATGAATTTGGAGAGACTCAAATCTGATATAATTCAGAAATATGAATCAAAAACTCCAACTTCAAAGAAACATTTTGAAGAAGCAAAGAAGTGGCTTCCTGGAGGAGGTACTAGAAACGTTGCCCATTTTTTTCCTTACCCTTTCTTCGTTGTTAAAGGAGAAGGTTGCTATCTTCTCGATGCTGATGGTAACGAGTATATTGATGTTCTCAATAGCATGACAGTTAATATTCATGGTCATGCTCACCCTGAAATAGTAAAAGCTATGCAAAAACAAGCAAGTAAAGGAACAGCACACGCAGCACCAATGGAACTTCAATATGAACTCGCGAAGATCATTTGTGAAAGGACACCTTCTATAGAATTGATGAGATTTTGCAACTCAGGTACAGAAGCAACTATGTTTGCGATTAGAGCAGCACGAGAATATACTAAGAAAGACAAAATAATCAAAACCGAAGGAGGATATCACGGTTCTCACGATTATGTTGAAGTTAATATTACACCCAATCTTACAGCGGAAGATATGCCAATAAGAACTGTGGAAAAAGGTGTACCTGAAACAATTCTCAAAGATGTTTTTATTGTGCCCTACAATGATTTGGAAGCTACTGAAAATGTAATGAAAAAGCACCATAAGAAAATAGCAGCAATGATTCTTGAACCTGTGCTTGGATCTGGCGGGGGTGCAATCGCCACAAAAGAGTATCTACAAGGTTTGCGTAAATTAACAAAAAAATACGATATTTTACTCATTTTCGATGAAGTCATTACTTTCCGTATCTCTACAGGTGGGGTTCAGAAATATTATGGTGTAACTCCTGATTTAACAGCTCTTGGAAAGACCATTGGTGGTGGACTACCAGTTGGAGTTTTTGGTGGAAAACATGAAATAATCAATCAGTTTAATCCAACAAAGAAGGAATTCATCACTCATTCTGGAACATTTAGTGGAAATGCGATGACAATGGTAGCTGGAAAAGTTGCATTGGAATTGTACAATGAAGCTGAAGTTGAAAGATTGACAAAATTAGGTGATCGGTTAAAAGAAGGTCTTCTAAAAGTACTGGATGAACTAGAAATCAAAGGACAAGTTAGTGGGTTACAATCTCTAATATATGTATATTTGTTTGATGAGCCGGTAGTAAATGGACGTCAAACTGTTTTCAAGCTTATACCAACTCTAAATTTCTCAAAATACTTAACCCTTGCATTAGCAATAAATGGAATTTACGCAGTATCTAGAGGAATAACGGCTTTTATTTTATCAACTCCAATGAATGAGAGAGTTGTTGATGAAATAGTTTCCCGATACAAGAAAGCAATGTTAATGGTGCTACCATTGTATAATCAAAGTAAGGTGTACGAAGGATTCGCGTCTATCATTTTTGCCATGCTTAAATCTTTAAACACCAATCCTGAGTTTCTTAAGACGTATAAAAACGATAACTACTCTTTGCTTCTAGTGGCTAAAGAAGACCCTAAGGCTATTAAGCTGAAAATACAAAACGGTCTTTTAGATTTTGAGCAAATTGAAAATTCCAAGAAAAATGTCAAACAAGCTAAAAAGGAATGTGATGGCGCTATAATAACAACTACCGCTACCTTTATCGGGTTTGGATCAGGAAAAGTGAATCCAATTAAAGCCATCCTAACTGGGAAACTGAAGATAAAGGGATTAAAGTACATTCAAATGTTTACAAAATACTTCAAACTACTTTGATAAACATTTTTCTCTTTTGTTTTGAAAAATATACTAGTAATTTATTTACCAGTATATTCCTTCAATATTTATTATGGTTAGTTTAAGCGCTAGATTCTTCGTTGGAATAATGAAAATGATGAAGATGAAAAAATATGGTCCTCTTGATATAGAAAAAAGTCGGAAAGATCTTGAAGGGCAGGTTTTTCTTTTTAAAACACCTAGAAACGTAAAAGTTGAACCAGTTTCTATTGAGGGAATACCTGCCGAATGGTTACTACCGAAAGGATGTCATACTGATCGTGTGATAATCTATCTTCATGGGGGATCTTATCATGCTGGGTCATTGAGAACACATCGAGGACTAGCAGCACGTATTGGTATTAATTCAAACTCCTCTATCTTATCATTAGACTATAGACTTGCTCCTGAAAACCCTTTTCCTGCTGCAATAGAAGATGTAGTTTCAGTATACAGATGGTTGATTGAAGCTCAAGGATTTGAGCCAAAGAAAATAATTATTTCTGGAGATTCAGCTGGAGGAGGTTTGACGCTAGCTTCTTTGTTAAAATTCAAGGAAGAAAACCTATCCTTACCTGCTGCTGCCATATGTCTTTCTCCTGTGACTGATTTTGCCATAACAGGGGAGTCTATCAAGACAAAAGCTAAAGTAGAAATTATGCTTACAGAAAATGAAATAAAACAATCATTTGAACTATATGCAAAGGGGCAAAGTGTGAAACATCACTTGATTTCTCCTTTGTACGCAGATTTGTCAGGTTTACCTCCTTTGCTGATTCAAACGGGAACCGCAGAGATTCTCCTTGATGATTCAACTCGTTTTGCTCAAAAAGCTGTAAAACAAGGTGTAACTGTGGATCTGGATTTGTGGAACAACATGTTTCATGTTTTTCAGATATTCGGTAACCTAATACCAGAAAGTAAAAAAGCTTTGAAGAAGATTGGAGAATTTGCTAAATCCAATTTCTCCTGATTAACCCTTCTTTATTTTAAGATACCAATTCTAACATCTTCAAATCTTGTAGGAGCGATGCCATGTCCTACATAAGCTGCTT
>BPTM01000210.1 GCA_023705945.1 Candidatus Heimdallarchaeota archaeon | reverse complement strand
TACCCACTGTAACCCCTCTTATTTAACTGTCACCGATGTGGGTGGAGTTAACAATTGAAGTATAGTAAAAGTAAAAAAATCTTGACACTGAAAAACCTTAACTATCTTAACATCACAGCTATTATCACAAGAAAATACATAGTGAAAACACAATGTTAATTGATTCATATGAAGCTGAAAAAATTGTTGATGCTCATAGGAGTAAGAAGAAACGGATATCCATACTGTTGAATCTTGGTAAAGATAAAGAAATTATTATTTTAAAGGGAGAGCAGGTTCAAATCAGAGAAGTTTCATATGATATGAAGACCATAAGAAAACTTGCAAAAGAACAGTCAATTTTCCTATTAGAAGAAAAGCCCAGAAAAATTGCGTTTTTTGATGGGTGTTATTATAAACTTGAACCTATCAAGGGGACAGCACCAACAATAGAAATAGATGGGATTCGGATGCATCGTACAAAACATATGACACCTTTAGAAGATGCTGAAAGAAAAATACAATATGTGGGGATTAAATCATCAGATATTGTGCTTGATATATGTACAGGACTGGGATACACTGCAATTCAAGCTAATAAGAAAAGAGCTGAAGTTACAACGATAGAAAAAGATGCTAATGTATTAGAGATAGCAGGTTTCAACCCTTATTCAAGAGAACTTTTTGAGGGTGTAGAACAAGGAACAATTAATCTAATCAACGAGAATGCAGCGGATTCAGTTAGAAAATTCGACAATGATTCCTTCAGCGTTATTCTTCATGATCCCCCTAGGTTCTCTTTAGCAGGTGAGCTTTATTCTGAAGAATTTTATGAGGGACTATATCGTATTCTTAAACCTAAAGGAAGATTACTTCATTATGTAGGCAATCCTGGTTCAAAATATCGAGGAAAGGATTTTGTGAAAGGTGTCCAAAACAGGCTTAATTATGTTGGTTTTAAAACAAAGAAGACTCCTGATGGTGAGAGTGTTCTTGGATATAAATAAAAGAGGGAATGTTTATCTTATAGAGATAAGAAAAAGGGAATTTCAGAGAGAGCCTTTTAGGAGTATGTATGTTTTTAGTCCGTCGTTTCTCTCTGTTTTGAGTTCTTTTCGGAGTTTTAGTTTTATTGCGAGTTTTTTGTTCATTTTTTTGCACCTATCTTAACATCACTATCCCTTTTAAAAAGGATTGAACACATAAAGAGGTCACAAGTTGTGACATTTTCAGCAAAACAACATTATTAAAGGGTAAAACATTGTTTCCTTAATGATGAAGGAAATTTATCTAACAGATAAAAACAGAGAAGAGAAAACCAACTACTGGTTAGATGAGTGTAGAAAAATCAAATCTTATCGTCCTTTTGAACTAAATCTAAAGAAAGCAGTTCTTTTAGTTCTGGATATGCAAGATTACTTCGTGAATGAAGAGTCTCATGCTTATGTTCCTTCTTCATTAAACATAATATCCTCAATCCAAGAGATTTCTAAGGTTATTCAAGGGATGGGAAATAAAGTAATCTTCTCTAGACATATAGATACTGAAAACGAATCGAGTACAATGAATAGATGGTGGAAAGATAATATTAAGCAAGATAATGATCAATCAAAAATCGTTCATATGCTAAATAAGCAAGCACTAGAAATTATTGAGAAGAGCCAATACAGTGCATTCTATGAAACAGAACTAGAAACTATTCTCAAGGAAAATGAAATTGAACAAGTAATTATAACAGGAGTAATGACTAATCTTTGTTGCGAGACAACTGCACGCGATGCTTTCATGAGAGGGTTCGAGGTTTTCTTTGTGATAGATGCTACTGCCACATATACAGAAGAACTACATTTAGGAGCTCTAAGAGCGATATCTCATGGTTTTGGGACATGTATATCAACAAGGGAGATAATCGATGAAAAATAAATTAATAACTAAAGTTGCTTTGATTGGTGGAGGACCAGCCTGTGCAACAGCTGCAATACAACTAATTAGATCTGGAATAGACATAACCCTTGTTTCAAAGGAAATAGGAGGAACCATTAGGAATGCTAATCTTGTTGAAAACCTCATAGGTTATCCAGAAGGGGTAGTTGGAAAAAATCTTGCTAAATCATTTCAATTACAATTAGCAAAAGCTGGAGTTCCAATTATTCTAGAAGAAGTCCTTACTGTTGAGCAACTGAGTAACAATTATTCAATTAGAACAGCTGAAACAGAAATAATCAGTGAGTATCTCATTGTTGGCACAGGATCTGTACCTAAGAAACTCAAGATTGAGGGTGAAAAAGAAGCCTTTCAAAATAGTAAATTATTCTATGAAATTTATAATGTAAAACAGTTTTCAGAAAAAAAAGATATTGGTATAATCGGAAGTGGGGATGTAGCATATGATTACGCTCTAAATCTTCAAAACCTAGAGAACAATATATCAATTATACGTAGAACTGATAAAACATCGAGTCTTTCAATCTTACAAAAAAGAGTGAATAATGCAGATAACATTATTGTTCTCAATAATCATGTAATAAAGAAGTTTGAGCTTAAAGACGATAAAATAATCCTTGATATCGAAGAGGATGGGAAACTTGTCACTATGATACAAGATTTGGTTTTAGTTGCAATAGGTAGAAAACCGAATTACGATTTTCTCTCTGAAGATTTAGTCTATGAATACAATAATCCAAAAACAGATTCGAAACTAAACTTTATTGGTGACGTTAACAAAAATAATTTCAGACAAATTTCGATTGCTATGGGAGATGGAATGAAGGTTGCAATGGAAATAGTTAAAGAGGTAATTCATGAAGAAAGATATCATGGAGATTCTCGGGAAATATGGTAAGGAAGATTTAGCAATTCTTTACATAGCTAAACAAGAGGATAAAATTGTAGAATTTGTTGAAAGTCTACAACCGCCTATTTCTAGAGAAGAAAAATGGGTTTTGGTTATTTCGACCATGTATGGGTGTCCTATTGGTTGTCTAATGTGTGACGCTGGAGAGTACTACCATGGTAACATCTCTAAAGAAGGTATGCTAGAAGAAATCGATCATATGATTAGAGCTCGTTTTCCAGAAGGTAAAATACCAATTGAAAAATTTAAGATCCAGTTTGCTAGAATGGGCGAACCTTCTTTGAACAACGATGTTCTAGAAGTCATAAAGGAGTTACCAAAAATATATGACGCTCCAGGATTGATGCCTTGTATAAGCACAATCGCACCCAATGGGAGTGATGATTTTCTAAATAAACTTATCTCTGTAAAAGATGAGTTCTATCCAAATGGAAAGTTTCAACTGCAATTTTCCATACACTCTACTGATGAAAATGTAAGATATAAGTGGATAACAACAAATATCTGGAGTCTTGAAGAAATTTCTAAATACGGTAATAAATGGTTTAAGGAAGGAGACAGAAGAATAACTTTGAATTTTGCAGTTGCAGCTGATTCTATTATTGATCCAGATGTGATTCTAAAACACTTTAATCCTTCAAAGTATTGGATCAAACTCACCCCTGTCAACCCCACCTGCAAAGCACAAAGTAATCAGTTAAAGAGTGCTATTACAGAAGAAAATACTGAATTCTTTCCTTTGGTTAAAGCTTTTCGAGATAGAGGTTTTGATGCTGAAATTAGTATTGGTGAATGGGAAGAGAACGACATCGGTACTAACTGTGGTCAATTTGCAACAAAGTACATAAATGGTGAAGTGGGAATCAAAGAATCCTATACCACTACAGAATACAAAATGGACTAATAAATACTGAAGCAGTGTGTTCATTCAGTCATTTTTACGGAAAAGATTTATGCAAATTTCTCTAGTTTTATATATGGAGAAAAAAGTGAAACAAATTATACTCATAAGTTCTTTGTCAGCTTTATACCTAACAGTGTTTCTGATTTTTATCCTAAGACCTCTTGGTCCATTCATAGAAGAATTTTTAAGATTTTTAGCGTTGTTTGGACTTCTATCATTGTTTGTTTCAAGTATAATGGCAGCTTTTACTCGGGAGACATTCCAGATATTTGGAAAACCCTTCAAAAAAGTTCATCACATCATTGCTCTAACAGCACTAGGTTTGATAACATTTCACCCTATTTTCGTTGCTATATTCTATAGTGATGCTTCTTTGTTCCTTCCCAATTTTGACAGTTTGTCTTCCTTTATGACCTTTGCAGGAAGCCCCTCTTTATATCTAATACTTCTTGCAACATTAGCAGGTTTTTTCCAAAGAAAAATACCTAAGTTCTGGCGATACATTCATGGGTTAAACTATGTGGCTTTGATATTTGGTGTTATACATGGAATTAAGATTGGAGCAGATTTTAGTTCATCAAGTGCATTAAAAATAATATACATCCTTATGTTAGTATTAACCACGGTGGCATTTGGTTTCAAAAGATACAGAAATCACAAGAAGAAGAAAAGAATAAGGGAAAAGCAAGTTAAGAAAAAAGAAAAAGATAGGATCATGTGAGTATAATTTACCTCCGTGGAACAATGAAGAATCTTCTATTATTATAAATAACGGACTTAATTTTTCCTTCTTTTTCCATTCTTAATAATAAGTTCTCAACATCATTTTGGGAAAAAGTTTTTAGAAGTGAGTAGACTTGATCTTCTCTTAGGGGATGTCTTTGAGCTATTTCTGTAATATTCTGTTCAGGAGGAGCTGTTTTATCTATAGAAGTCACATCTGATGTTTCATAAAGAGAGATGCTTTCTGCTGAAAGAATCTTTTGAGCTTCAAGAAGAACTTCAGGATCAGGTATTTTCACCCAACTTTCTGCTGGAGGTCGTATTGGAACATTGATAAAAACTTTATCAAAACCAATAGAATCAATGATATCCTTAATTTTGCTTAAAATCTCTGGTGTGTCATTCTTTCCTTTTACGAGCATTACTTCTACCCATAGTTGACCTTTGTATTCCTCTCTAAATTGCTTCATACCTTGAACTATCTTTTTTAGGTCTAGTTCTTTATGAGGTCGATTGATTATACGGAACAGATTTTCTGTAGGTGCATCAAGAGTAGGTAGAATTATATCAGCATTAAGTAAATCGTGTCTAACATCTTCTCGACATAATAAAGCACCGTTTGTTATGACAGCTATAGGAAAAGATGTTTGTTTCTTTAATCTATTAATTAAAGTCCCTAAACCTGCATAGAGTGTTGGTTCCCCATCTCCCACTATGGTGATATAATCGATCTCTTTTGTAATTAAAAGAGCTTTTTGAACCTCTTTGACTATATCCTCTGGAGGAAAAAAAACTACTCTTGTATTCGTAAAATTAGGTGTTCTTCCTAATTGACAGTAGATGCACGTGAAATTACATGTTTTTCGTGGGATAGGACTTATACCAAGGGAACGACCTAGCCTTCTTGAGGGAACGGGTCCAAATACATATTTGAATGAATGTTCTTGTTTCTTTTTCAACCACTACATCTCTTTAATAAAGATTTTTTAGGGTAAAACTACTTGTTGTACAGATTGTATAGGTCAGATTAATACTTTTGGATATTTATTTAAGATAATCAAAAAATCTAAAGTTTTTACATTGGTTAAGCAACCTAGAAAAAAGTAGAAAGAAACTAATGTGGGTGGTATTCCACATTTCCTTCTTTATCTATTGTTGCTCCAGCGTGTCGTAATGCCCAACAAGAGATAACTACTCCTACAGGCAATGATGCAGGATGTCTAGCTGCGAATTCCATATGAACATCTAATACAGATGGTCCTTCTCCTAGTCCCATAGCACCAATTTCAAGTTTGTTCAAAGTTTGTAGCATTTCTTTTTCTAAATCAGCTATCTTTTCATCTTCATGATATTCATAAAGAGGTCTCAAAAGAGCTTTCTTACCAAGATTCATACACATATCTTCTCCTCCTCCAACACCAACACCAACTGTATATGGTGGACAACCTAAAGGTCCTGCAGCAGCTACCGCTTCAACTACAAATTCTTTAACACCTTTGATACCTTTTCCTGGTGGGACCATTTTCATTTTTCCGACATTGCTGGATCCTCCACCTTTAGGCATAGCAATGATTTCGCACTTCTCTCCTTCTACTAAATCAAAGTAGAACCAAGGAACGTATCCTCTTAATCCAACATTGTTTTTTGTGTTACCCTTGAACATATCTACAGCATTAGGTCTGAGAGGTACATTAGAAGTTGCTTTCTTTGTTGCTTCAATCAGAGCTGTTTTTACTTCTGACCTAATAGGGAACTTATCACCGATTTTAACGAAAAAGGCTACAAGCCCAGTATCTTGACACATAGGTTTACTTTGAGTTTCAGCGATGATAACATTTTCATTAATTGCATGTAATTGAGACTTACCTAAACTTCCTTCTGTCTCTGCCTCACTTTTGATCAATGTGTTTTTTACCTCTTTAGGTAATATTGTTGCAGCGATTTTTAGTAATCGTGCAGCTGTATCTTCTACTACTTGTGCTATATCCTTCATACTAGTTCAACTCCTGTAAAATCTTATCACGATTTGCAGCAATGTTCTTCTTTGAATCATCAGTTAAATTTCCACCATGTGAATCTATTGTTATTGTTAAAGGACCAAAGCTTTCGACTTCGAAGTACCACAGACACTCCGGCATTCCTAGTTCATCATACCAAAAAACATCTTTTACCTTCTTTATTCTATCAGCTGCTAATAGAGCTGCTCCACCGGTGAAGTATCCATAGATGCATGTTTCCTCTTGACATGCTTTAGCAGTTCTTTCACCCATTCCACCTTTACCAATGATCATTCCAGGATGAAACGTTTTAATGAATTCATCTTGAAAGATTTCCATTCGAGCAGATGTAGTTGGTCCTGCAGCAACAACTATCCACTCACCATCATCATTTTTTTTCATTACTGGACCACAATGAAAAAGACCTATACCTGTGAAATTCACGGGTGGTTCTTTACCTTCTTTGTGAAGTTCTAATGCTTTAAGATGAGCTTCATCTCTGGCAGTGACAACTGTACCTGTCAAGTACACTATATCCCCAATCCGGATTTTTTTCAGTTCTTCGGCTGGTATTGGAGTAGTTAAATGGTATTCCATGAGTCCTCTGAAAACTAGAGACATGTAAATCTTTCTGAATGGACTTACAAAACCTTAAACAGCCTTCTGTGTGATTTTGGGGGTTTTAGTCTATAAGAGCTTAAAATATTAAATATAACCTCTACAAATATAATCAACGCTTTATTCAGACAGAGTTACGGGGTGAACCTTATGGATACGAATGACGAGGTCATAAGATTGATTGCTAAACATATTTTAAAAGCAGAGACAATCATTTTCTTTACTGGTGCTGGAACAAGTGTCCATAGTGGTATTCCAGATTTTCGTTCTGATGGTGGACTGTGGGAAAAATTCAACCCCCTTGAAGTAGCAACTATCAGAGCTTTTAGAAAAAATCCTGACAAAGTGTGGGAATTCTTTCGTATAATATACGAAGACTTTCAACCTGTGGAACCCAATTTAGGACATTACGCAATTACAGAGATTCAACAAATAAAAGGAGAGGATAAGGTTCATATTGCTACACAAAATATTGATGGTCTTCATCAGAAATCTGGTTCTACAGATGTATACGAATTACACGGCAACCCTGACATGATGCACTGTATTAGATGTTCTCATGAGGAACAGATGAATTACGAAAAACATATTAAACCGGAAAAATTCCCCTTATGTCCTAAATGCGAAAATCCTCTAAAACCGAAAGTTATACTCTTCGGAGAACCTTTGGACATGGATGTTTTTAACTCAGCAATGAGAGTAGCTAATAGAAGTGATATAGCTGTGGGAGTTGCTACTAGTTTAGAAGTTTTTCCAGCTGCTAATATTCTTTTATCTCCGTCTCCACCAACTAAAAAAGCATTATTTAATCTTGTCCCTACTTTATATAACGAACAATTAGATTACTATGTTGAGGGAGATATAATTGAAACATTACCCACTTTAGCTAGAATTCTAAAAGAATTAAGTCAAAAATGAAAATTTACAAGCTAAACCAAAGAAACATAGAAAATTTAAAGTATTCAATCTGTTATTGTAAGTTGTAAGGATGATTTAAATGTCTGAAGAAAAAGAACAGAGTAGCTATGAAGAGATTGATGAGATGGACGATGTCCAATCTGAAATTGCTAAACGAGTAGAAGAAGAAGAGGAAATCAGGGAGAGAGAGGACAAATTAGATAGGGACATGTTTGTGCAAGAGGAAAAAGAAGAAGAAGAGGAAGAAGAAATGATACAACAAAGAGTTGAAGAAGAGAAAGAAGAAGTTTCTAAAGTCGCAACAAAGAAGAAAGAAGCTACAGCTAAAATACCTGAAGATAAAAAAGATGAAAAGAAGAAGAAAGAAGAACGGGTAGTTTATGCCCACTTCGATGTTGATCTTTGGAGAACTAAACTTCACCGAGAAGAATGGGGTATCCGCTTAGATGCTCAAAGAGCTCAAAAAGATCGCCAATGGACTCGCGACATGGATATGATTGGTGAGATTAAAAAAGATGGAGAAACTTATGGTCTTCTTGGTCAAAGAGAAAAATTATGGAAAGCAAAAGACCCACTAGAAAGAAGATTTGTCATGAAAATGTTCTCACCAGGTGGTTACTGGCGAGGTAGCATAGAAAGATTGCAAGGGGAAAGTTTTGCGAATTCTCACGCAACTAAGGAACCTTGTCCTGCATATGTTTGTATTTTTAAACACACCAGAAATCTATACAGAATCAAGAGATTGGCCCATTTCCCAAGATTTCAAGGAGAAGTATTCGGTTTCAGCTTTCTTGATGAAAATGACATATTTCAAACATTTATGATAGATGACAAAAGACTAACTTTCGGGAGCGATTGGATGATCAAAGACATTCACAACAAGGTTATTGCTAAAATTGATGGTAAATTCATGAATTTGGGTGGAAGATTCAAAATAGATATTTTCGATGAGAAACTTGCAATTGATAAGACATTTTTCAATATGTTAATTCTATTCAGCGCTACACTTCGTTTCCATAAAGATATCAAAAAGAACATCAAAAAAGCTCTAAAAGAACTAAGGATTTCAGATGCTAAAGTTAAATTAGATGATAGCGAAACAAACTTGTATTTGAATCCCCGAAAACTATCAATTTAGCTCTTTTCTCTATTTTTTTCTTTACTTTTTATATTTAAATAATGCTAAATGGTTGTAGGATGTGGAAAGATGAAAAAGCTCTCAATTCGTTTCAGAGTAGGATTTGATTTAATAATCGAAGCTGATGAAGAGATAACAGATTTTGCTCTACTGAAGTTAATGAAAGCAAATCCAAAAAAAGAGAATGAGTATCGAGCTGCACCTCACAATTATAAAGACATCATTAGCATCCTTGAAGAGAAAAATGTATCCTTAAACACCGATATCCTAACAGATTCAGCTTTTACTCAAGAATACATTAATAGAATGAAACTAAAGCTAAATCTTAGACCTTACCAAGAACATGCAATCTCGGAATTTTTTAGTAACAAGGGTATGGGAGTCGTGATCTTACCAACAGCAGCAGGGAAAACTATCATCGGTTTAAAGATAATTGAAGAACTAAAGCAGAAAACATTAATCATCGTTCCCACAAAAAACTTACTCCATCAATGGATCGATCATTTATCTAAGTATACTTCTTTATCCAAAGATATGGTTGGTCAAGTTGGAGATAATGTCAAAGAAATTAAGGAAATCACTGTTACAACCTACGATAGCGCGAGATTAAATCTCAATTTATTCAGAAAAACATTCAATTTGGTTATTCTAGATGAGGCACATCATGCTGCTGCAAAAGAAACAATTAAAGTGCTTGAAGGTCTTCCAGCCAAATATAGGTTAGGATTAACTGCTACTCCTGACAGATCTGACAAGGGAGAAGAGTTACTTTTCAAATATATCGGTAACCCTATTCTTGTGGCTAAAATTTCTGATTTAGCAGATAATGGTTTTATTGCGAAATACCAGCTGAAAACAGTAAAAGTTCCACTAACTGCTGAGGAGAGGATTCAATATGATAAAAACATGGGAATATATCGAGGATATTTAAGGAAAAGAAATATCAAGATACGTTCGCCTGAAGATTATGAACGATACTTAATTTTTCGAGTAAACCAAGATATAGAAGCAAAAGAAGCTTTGGATGCTCATCGAATTGCTAGAAATATTGTTTATTCATCACAATCTAAACTTGAAAAGATTGAAGAGTTGCTTGAGAAGCATAGCTTAGATAAGATGATTATCTTTTCAGAATTTAATGACATGGTATATTCAATTGGTAGGAATCATCTTATTCCAGTCATAACCCATGAAACAAAAAGTTCAGAAAGAGAAAATATTCTGAACAAATTTAGTTTAGGGGAATACAATAAGATTGTAACAGGGCGCGTTCTTGATGAAGGATGGGACTGCGGTTCTGTCAATGTTGGAGTCATCGTGAGTGGGACAGGACAAGCCAGACAGTTTATCCAAAGGTTGGGTCGAATCTTAAGACCTAAGGAAGGAGTTGCGACACTATATGAACTGGTTACTCCCGGTACTTTAGAAACATGGACTGTTAAAAGGAGAAAGAAGGCTGAGGTGTTATAATGAGACTTGCCTTATCAGATTTTGAATTCGACATAAGAGGTTCTGGATCAAATGCTATTTTTATACCATTTCATTTGAAATATGAAGATAGTAACAGAGTTCAAATTTTCATCAATCTTCTTGAAGAGAATTTACTAAAAAAGAGATCAAATATACCTTTAGATACTCTAAATGGTTTGTTCATCACTGAAAAGATTTCCAAAGCTTTGTTAACATCTTTGAATAGATTTTACCAATTTCAAACTCAATCAATTGAGAAAATTGTTGGAATAGAGAAAAAAAGTCATGTAACCCCTAAAAGTGATTCAGCAGATATAGCAAGTTTTCTCAAACAAGCTGCAGATGTAAATACCGATATATGTAACCTATCAGGAGAAGAAATAAGATCTCTTGTATTCGAAATTGTAAATAGAAACAAGGATGGATATGTTAGAAGTTCTGAAAGAGATAAAGTAGTCAAGAAGATTGAAAAAGATTTGAAAATCCCCAGTAAAACTCTTGAAAATCTTCTCTATTTTGACATAGAATCAGAGCGCACACTAATTAAGAAAGACAATACGGAACCATCTAAGATAATTGGTTGGTACAATTACGATGCAATAGAAACTACTCTTGCGTTCGCACAAGATTTTCAAATTAAAACAAATAAGCTTCCTGGTTATATCGCAAAAAACGTAGTTTACATTTCAAAGAAGAATTATGTTTTTACAGAAATAGCTCTAGAAGGAGATGGATATGTCTTGAAGATTATTCCCCCTCTTGAGATGTTCAGAGATAAGGGAGGATGGGGTAGAAATATTAGCAACGTGGCAATGTATATTATACGAAAATTGTTGAAGGAAAAAATAGATTTTCAATTACAGGCCATAATAATGCCCAGAAAAAGAAAAGCTCTCTATTCTTTGAGCTCCAAATCATTACCAATTTTACCGTCTTTCAGAGAAAAAGAAGATGATTCCGTTAAACCTGAGATAGATTCTAAAATTGAAGATAGATTCTTGAAAACATGGAAAAATTATCATGGCTGGAAAGCAAAGCCGGAACCTGATGCAATAATTATTGGTAAGAAAATGTATATACCTGATTTCTTACTTGAAAGGGGTGGAAAAAGCATATATGTGGAAATTGTTGGGTTTTATACAGCAAAATATATTCAGAAGAAAAAGAGTCAGATGAAAGAATTAGCCTCACTTAATCTGTCAATCTTATATCTTGTTGATCAGAGTATTCTCTCTAATTTTACCGACTTGCGAGATATCACCTTGCTTCCGTATACTGGGACAACAATCCCCTCCAACGAACTTACAGAAATTCTAGAAACTAATTTCTCTGATTTTGATGAAAGACTACCCCAATTCAAAAGAATTATGGAAGAAATATGCAACAATTTGAAGGAAAACAATAGTCTTTTTACACTGCTACAAATTCAAGAAAAACTTCAAGCATATTCATCTAAAGAAACAAATAAGGTGCTTTCAGAGATGGAAGTCAAACATATCATCCAAGAAAAGTCTATCATATTAATCCCTAGTTTCGGCATGGTTTCTAAGGGAATAGTCACAGAAATTGAAGCTTATCTAAGACAGGTGAAAAGAATTTTACTCGAGTCCCTCAAAGAAAAATTTCCTAAATATAAGGAAGCATTAATAGCAATAAGCCAGTACATTGGATGTAGAATTCATTGGAAATCAATTGAAGCAGTGGAAATAATAGCACCTAGGAAATAAAACAAGGAATTGTGCAATAAATCACTGTTTTTTTCATTGAAAATACGAAAAGTTCTTTTAATTTCAGTATAAATAAATGATAATGTCTGAAATAATAGCTATAATTGGAGGGTCAGGAGTTTATGATTTGATTAAGAAAGCAAGCAAAATATCTGTCAAAACTCCATATGGAAAGGTAGATACTATTAAGAAAACTATGTATAAAGAAAAAATGATCTATTTTCTTCCTCGACATGGACCAAAGCATTCAGTCCCACCTCATCTAATTAATTATAGAGCAAACATATATGCACTCTTTAGTCTAGGAGTGAAAAGAATCTTTGCTACTAATGCTGTGGGTTCCATTGATCTAAGCATTAAACCGGGAGATTTTGTCGTTCCTGACCAGATAATAGATATGACAAAGGTTAGACCACTAACATTTTTTGATGGAATTACAAAAGTTAAGTTTGAAGATGGTTCCATTCGAAAAGGTGTTGTGCACCTAGATTATACTGACCCCTACTGCACAAATCTTCGAAACATGTACATTAAAGCAGTTGAGGACATCGGAGAAATGGTTTACACAAAGGGAGTTCATGTTTGCTCGGAAGGACCTAGATTTGAAACACCAGCAGAAATTATCAATTATCAAAAAATGGGTGGAACCCTAGTAGGAATGACTACAATTCCTGAAGTAATCCTTGCAAGGGAGCTGAAGATGTGTTATTCAACTCTCTGTCTCATAACCAACTTTGGTGCTGGCATGCAAGAAAAAATAACCCATAAGGAAGTTGTGGAAATTTTTGAACAAAAAACAAATCAGGTTAAAGAGATAATGAAAAAGATTATTGCTTCAGAGATTTCTCCTGTCAAATGCACTTGCACAAATTAGCAAAGTATTGATATGTAATAATGAGAATAAAAATATTTATCGGAAATAAGTTAGAAGTTACTCCTACTCCATCTATATGTTAAGTGTTGATATTTAGATTTCTCACTTTTGCAAAAAGCTTTTTAAATCGATGTGGATTTGTTGCACATATCTTATATAAACAACTTAGAGTTGGGATAACAAAATGGCCCCTAAAATAGAGTATGGAATAATTATACAAAATGTTGTTGCAAGTATCAACCTTTTTACAACCATTGATCTTGTTACTTCATATCAAACTTTAATAGATGATGATGATCTTTTCGTCAGTTACAATCCTGAAACATTTCCAGGTCTCATTCTAAAGATTAAGAAACCAAAGATTTCCAGTCTTGTCTTCAGCTCTGGAAAGCTAGTTTTAACTGGAGCTAAATCTACACAAATGGTTTTTGAGGGAGTACAACAAATGATCAAGATACTCCGTACTGTAGGAACAAAAATTACTGAAGAACCAGAAATCATTGTTCAAAACATAGTTGCCTCTGGTCATTTCAACCACAGAACCATTAACTTAGAATTGGCAGCTTTGTGGCTTGAGCATTCGATGTATGAACCTGAACAGTTCCCAGGTTTGATTTATAGATTAGCTGAACCAAAGACAGTATTGCTATTGTTCCAATCTGGTAATCTTGTTTGTACAGGTGCAAAAACAGAGGTACAAGTCCGTCAAGCTGTTGAAAATACTTATAATACACTCGATGAAATCAATGCATTTGATTTCTAATATCTCTTTTTTCTTTCTTTCTTATATATTCCTTTAATTTTAAATCTAAAAAACATTAAAAGATTTTCTTAGTCTTATTTCCTTATTCAGCTTATTTTTGAGAGAGCTTGATCCACATCTTCAATTAAGTCATTGATATCCTCAAGGCCTATTGACATTCTTATCATTGTATCAGGTATTTCTATTGCTAATCGTTCTTCTTGCGTAAGTTGTTGATGAGTGGTGAAAGCTGGATGTGTAGCTAGGGTTTTTGTGGTACCCAGATGACCAGTGTGAATAATTAACTCAAATGCATCAATTACATTTTTTGCATCTAGAAGATCCCCTTTTGTTACAAATGAAAGAAGAGAACTAAAGCCTGATAGTTGCTTGTTTGCTAATTCATGTTGAGGATGACTTTTCAGACCTGGATAATTAACTGATTCAACCTTTGGATGATTTTCTAGAAATTCTGCAAATGCTTGAGTATTTTCACAATGCTTCTTCATTCTGATGCTTAAGGTTTCAATTCCAAGAAGCAGTAACCAGCTATTGAAGGGGCTTATAGATGGTCCGATATTCCTGTAATCTTTTTCTCTTAGCTCATCTATATACTCACTTGATCCTGCAACTACACCAGATATACATGTAGCATTTCCGCTCAAGTATTTTGTCGCCGAATGAACAATTATATCTGCACCTAATTTTGCTGGTTGTTGAAGAACAGGAGTAGCAATTGTATTATCAACAATCAAAGGTAAATCATTTTCATGAGCTAATTTTGCTAGAGCAGGAATATCTGCAACAAACAGATTTGGGTTAGAAGGGGTTTCAACGTAGAAAAACTTGGTTTCGGAATTGATAGCTTCGGACCAATTTTCTATGTTTTCAGGACTAGAGATAAACCTCGGTTTAAAACCCATTTTGGGAAAGGTTTCAGAAAAGAGTTTGTTTGAACCACCATAGATTTTACTAGGGCTTAAGAAACCATTTCCTTTCTTCATAAGTTGTAAGCAAGCAATAAAGATAGCTGACATACCAGAAGATGTTGCTAGAGATTTATCAGTTAGTTCGAGTGCTGCAAGTCTCTCTTCAAAAATAGCATTTGTTGGGTTATCCATTCTTCCATACATGTGACCTTCAATTTCATAACGGAAGAGCTTAGCAGCATATTCAGCACTCTCATATGGATAGGCTACAGTCTGATAAATAGGAGGAGAGACAGTATTTGTTTTTAGGACATCATGTCCAGCATGAACACAAAGAGTATCGAACTTGTACTTACGTTTTTCTAACTTAGACATGGTTTGTTCTTCTTGTTCTACTTCTTAAGGTTTTCAGAAATTTGATAAATAGGATATATAAATGCGATAGTATATAAATCAGAATAATTTATAATTAATCAATAATGGATAGAACAATGAAACAGAAGTGGGCAAGCATTGTGATTTGTTTATCCAAATTATTCTTTAGCGTATACGTAGAGCATACAATTGTTATGGAGGATAATATCAATGCATAATAGAAGGAATTATGGACAACCAGGTAGGAAAAAGAAAAAAATTAATTTTTTGGACAAAATAATTGGACCTACACAAAGAAAAGGTGGAGGAGGAGTTTTCATAGCGATTGGAGAACAAGAATCGCTAGATTTACGTTCAGGAAAAAGAAAAAACTATGGGGATTTGGGACTAGAAGTTGGTTCCGCAATCACTTACACAATTGATGATTATATTGTAAAAATTGAAGCAGAACTTAAGAAACAAGTACTAAACGATGAAGAGAGATCTGTAAAAACAGATAACCTATTATTTGCTTCTAACATCAAAGTTTCTTTACAAAGTTTTAATATTTCAAATATTATGATTATAGAAATTAACGATGAACTAAGATTATCATTTGATTCTTCAAAGCAGAACAAATATCCCTTCTTCCTGCAATTTTTCATTAGATATGATCAAGATGGTAGTATAGTTCTAGATGGACTTTTCAAGAAAATTCAACCTTTTAAAGTTTCAATAAGGTCTTTTGGGGATGAAGTAAAGAAAGTAGATCAAAAGAGCTCTGAAAATCTCAATTCCCAGTACATCATAAGCTCCAATGATGAGTTACTTGTTAAATCTCTAAACCAGAATTCAAGAATAATTCAGCAGTTAATTGCATTATCTTCAAATCTTGAATTAGTTATGGTTAATCGAAAATATTTTGTTGTAACATTTTACGATGCTAGTTATGTAATCAGAATTATTGATTTACTAGGAGAATTGTATAACGAATTTGTAAATCAAAAAACTGGTTTGAAAGCTGTAACTTACATCAAATGTTTTGATTGTGGAGAGGACCTTGATGAAAATGATGAAAAATGTCCTAACTGTAATGCTAATAGACCTAGATGTGCAATCTGTCTGTTAGATTTGCAACCTGCTGAAAAAGAAGAGGTTATTCAAATGCCTTGTTGTGGAGTTTATGGACATAGGGGACACATTCTGATGTGGGTTGAGAAATCTCATACATGCCCAAACTGTAGAGCTAAACAAAGTGATTGGTTGGATGAGCTAAATCGTTTAGTTTAATGCTCTTCTCTTCCCAACAATCCTTTTAAAATGAAAACCTTTTTTCTCCTTATGAGTATTAATGATGTTTTTGAAAATATCGATGGTAGAAAACAAGAGAGTCAGAACATTCTTTTTGATTTACTTCGTATTCCTAGTGTGGCAGCAAAAAATACTGGCCATGATGAAGCTATTGATTATCTTTCAAAGATATTCGGAGAAGCAGGATTTGATTACTTCATTGGTGAAACTCCTACGAAACCCGTTTTTTGTGCAGAAATGAATGTTGGAGCTGAAAAAACAATTCTGTTCTATGATCACTATGATGTTCAACCTGAGGATCCTTTAGATTTATGGGAATCTCCTCCTTTTGAACCTACTATCAAAAATGGTAAAATCTTCGCTAGAGGTGTAACTGATAACAAGAACGAAATTGTCTGCAGATTACAAGCTATTAAAGCATACAACGAGATTTATGAAAAACCTCCAATTAACATCAAGTTTCTTATTGAAGGAGAAGAAGAAATTGGTTCACCGAGTTTACCTTATTTCATTAAAAAAAACAGAGATTTTGCATTGAAAGCTGATGGTATCATCTGGGAGTTTGGGGGAAGAACCAAGGAAGGAATCCAACAAATTTACCTTGGAGTAAAGGGAATACTCTATCTGCATATGAGGACAAAAACTATTGGAAGAGATGTCCATAGTGGTTACACACAATTTGTAGACAATGCTGCATATGAGCTAGTCTGGGCATTATCTCAATTGAAGAATCGTGACGATAAAGTGTTAGTGAAGGGGTTTTATGACAACATTCCTCAACCAACTGAAGAAGAACTAAAGGAAATTGAAGATTTTGACCTAAAAGAAGAAGAAATGAAAGAAACCTTCGGAGTTGAAGAATTTAGAAAAGGGTTATCTGGCTTGGAAATGAAAATGAAATATTTCCTTGAACCAACACTTAACATATGTGGTACATGGTCAGGTTATCAGGGAGAAGGTAGCAAAACTGTAACTCCTAATGAAGCCTTTGCAAAAGTAGATTGCCGGCTTGTACCAGGGCAAGACCCGAAAGATTTAGTTAATAAAATCAGAGCACACTTAGATGCGCTTAAATTCCAACACATAGAAATCAGTAGTTGGGATGGTTATCCTGCAGCAATAACAAAGAGAACAGATCCTTTTGCTCAAACCATAATTCAAACCTTTAGAGATGTTTACAAGCATGAACCGATTGTATGGCCACTTGTAGGGGGATCTGGACCAATGTATCTTTTCGAAAATGTTCCGTGCGTTTCTATAGGAACAGGTCACCCAGACGGGAATGCTCATGCACCAAATGAAAATCTGATAATAGAAGATTGGATTCAAGGGATGAAAACCATAGCAACATTAGTTCATACTTTTTAGGTTATTAAAGTTGGGAGAACAAATTCTTTTTTAGTAAGTACGATTCACAGTTGTTATATGTGTGACACAGTAGTTGCTGTAGGTAAGTCTACCAAAGATGGTAGTGTTATTTTAGGTAAAAATTCAAATCGTACTCCTAACGAGGTTCATAACATTGAATATTTAAAAGGGAAAAAATATGGAGTTAATGCTAAAGTTAAATGTACATATATCACAATTCCACAAGTAAAGGAAACATATGATGTACTCCTATTGAAACCATTTTGGATGTTTGGTTGTGAAATGGGTAGTAATGAATATGGTGTAACAATCGGTAATGAAGCGGTTTGGAGCAAGGAGCCCATACGTGATACAGGTTTGCTCGGTATGGATATGATGCGTCTAGCAGTAGAAAGATCAAAAACTGCAAAAGAAGCACTTGAAACAATAACCAACCTGTTGGAGAAGTATGGCCAAGGGGGGGAATGTACCTATGGAATCAAAGGTCGTAATTACCATAATTCATTCATAATTGCTGATACAAAAGAAGCCTGGGTTTTGGAAACAGCTGATAGATTTTGGATAGCAGAAAAGGTTAAAGGAATACGTACAATATCAAACACTCTCTCAATAGGTAGCGAATATGATCTTATTCATCCAGAGCTAATAAATCACGCTATCAACAAGGGTTACTGTAAGAGTGAAGATGATTTCCATTTTGTAAACAATTTTATTCCTAAATTCCGTATATATCATGTTTTTACAGAGTCCAAATATAGAACTCAATATTATGCAAAGGGTTTTGACCGTCAACAATGTACTACAGCTCTTCTATTAAGAAATAAAGGCAAAATTACTCCAGAAGACGTAATGGAAGTTCTTAGGAATCACAATATCAAACCAGAAGAAGAAGCTACTTGGTCAGCATCAAAAGCTTCACCCAAGAGTCCTTGTCACCATGCTACAAGTTTTGTATTACCAGATCAATCTACTGGGTCTATCGTCTCTCATCTGAAAAAAGACATTCAAGTTCACTGGGTTACAGGTACATCAGGACCATGTACAAGCACATTCAAACCTGTATTCTTGCCTAAAGCAGGTTTCAGCAAAAAACCAATCCTGGGAGATGAAAAATACAATGAGAAAGCTCTCTGGTGGCAACATGAGAAACTTCACAGATTGGTTCTTTTAGACTATCAAAGGAGGTTAGGAACATACAAGGAAGACCGAAATAGATTAGAGGGAAAATATGTTAAAAAGGTTAACACAATTCTCAAAAGTTTATCAGGAAAGCCAACAAAGGCTGTTTTAACAAAAATGAAGAAAATCACAACAGATTCGTTTAATGAAAGTCAAAAGTTAACCGGTGAGTGGATAAATAAAATAATTAATCTTCCAATTGAAACAAATACAAGTATATTTTATCGAAGGTTTTGGAACAAATACAACAAAGTTGATGGTTTAAAATAGGACAAAGAGTGGCGTAAACTCAGAGGTGCCGTTCTTTACATTGCCATTAGCTCAAACGGTAAAACCTTCATCATAATTCACGCTATTTAACAAATTATTGTCATATAAAATAAGTTTATCTTTGCGATAAGTTTAATTTTTATTAATTCTTTATCATAGATATGAAAGAGAGTATCACGCAATTCTTAGAAAAAGAATACTATGAAACTGTAAGAATTCATCAGCTTCGTCAATTGTTTGAAAGGTACCTAAACCTAAACTCTGAACTAGTCGAAAAGTTTGAACAAGAATATTCGCGACCCAAAAATTTGATAGTCTCTGCGCTATATACAGCAGATTATATTATAATGTCATCAGAAGTGAAATTTGAACTTAAAGATAATGACAGAAGGAAAGAAATAATAGAATTCTGGATGAACTTGAACATTACCAATGATGAAATGTGGTACGAATTAACATATATTGTGGCGTTTTCATATAGAGTTGCTTCTATGCTAAGAAAGCGTTACTATTATTTAATGGACAGAGGAGTTGCAAAGCAAATTGCTGCAGCATTGGTGGCTGATTACTTTGTTCGACACCATCTGGAATACATTTCTGACAAAATGAATATTATCCCAAATTGGTGGATAGTTTTTCTAATGGAAACAGCTATGTGCCAAACAATATTTTCTACAACTCAAAAGAAATGGGCTAACAGCCAGGAAATGCTCCACTCTAATGAAGTGGGTCTTTTAGCACATATAATTGCAAATAACTTCATTGGGGAAACTGTTGGGGAACCCAATCCAGCTGTTCCCATACCTTATTTCAAAGATTCCTCTATGTTCTACTATGCTGTATGGAATCAAGATATATCGAAAAAGGATTGGTTTGAATCACTTCTACCAGCTAAGAATTCAGTACAGATTCATAAGGAATTCAAGAAATGTATACCGTTAATGGATTCAAATAATCCGCATATTTTGAAATATATGAGACTTGCAGGAAAATTCTCAACCTCTTCTCCTGAGATAAACTTCATCATTGCAAATTCCCAAACTACCGGTGCAGAAGGTTGGATTGGATTGCTTTCACCTTTAGATGATATTAATATGAAGGAAATAGAATCATTATTGAAACTCAAGCTAGATGATCTAAAGGCTCTTGAGAAGTATGCAAAACATCTCCCGATTATCCAAGTTCTTCAGAGAGAAAAAGAAGAACGTGAAGTAGTCGAAGAGATAATTGAAAAAGAGGAGACAAAAGGATTTTTCAAAAAACTATTTTTAGGATTTAGAAAGAAAAAGCAAAAAACTAAAACGGTGAAAGCTGCAAAAACACCACAACCAATAGATAAGTGGTATCGGTTGATTTTAGATGAAATTCTCATCGCCAGTGTTTCTGGAATAGGGTTAGGGTTAGAGATTTATGATACATATCGTGAAGATAATTTCATAATAAGTGGATTAATTGAGTCAGAACAAAAAGAAATTCAACCTACAATTTTCTATTCAGAAGCGACTGTCGCATTTCCTTCTGAATTTCTCGATCCAATTATTAGTCTTGTTGAAGTTGGGAAATTGTTTATTTCAGCAATGAAGAAAGTAGAAACGATTTCAGTTATTCCTGAAGAAGCGTTTTATAGTGATAAACAAGATGTAGGTCTCTATAGACTTGTAGAATTTGTTTTCGGTGAAAAACTATTAGTCGGAATATTAGCAGAAAAACAAGCCAAAACAGCAATGACGCTCGCAAGATCAGAACCAACATATCAGAGAAGATCGCTTCAAAGAAAGGCTAATGAGTTTTTACATGCGAGAAGAGTCAACAAAACTGATGATGTGGGTAAGAGAACGCTTTCAAGAGAGATAAATTGGGATACAGTAAAATTAAGTTACGAGGAAAAACCGCTATTTTATAAGAAAAACTAATTCCTCTTTTCCCACTTTTTTGCGGAGTAAACTACTAGAAACTATATAATAAATCATGCATATCTTAGTATAGAAAGGTAAGTGGGCTAGGGGCAAATATACATGAATGACCATAATACCAATGCAAATTTCTTCTTCTTGCGAGGAAAAGAAGGATTCCTCAAAGGTAATTATCAGAGTTGTATAAAGGATTTAATGTATGCACAAGAGATGTATACAACAACAGGTAATAAAGAAAAATCTGCTGAAAGTTCACTTCTTTTAGCTTCTGCATATTTCAACATTACTCATCTTGATCAATCTAAATTGATGTTTGCTCGAGCATATTCTAGATTCAAAGAACTTAACAAACTAGCTAAATTAGGGGAATGTGCTCTTGCTCTTGGAGAAATCTATAAGGAAAAAGGTGAGTTCAGGAATAGCAGACAGTATTTATTGGAATCAATACACATTTTCACTAACCTAAAAGACACAGAGAAAATAGCTGATTCATGGAGGAATCTAGCTGAAGCATATCAAATGGATCTTTCGGATTCGATTGATCATCAAGTTAATATTGTTGAAGCCTACAAAACAGCGCTTGATTATTATAAAAAAGCAAAAAATAACAGAATGAAGGCAGAGTGCGAATTTGATTTAGGACATGAATTAATCTCCCAATCTAATCATTCAACTGCTCTAAAGTTTCTCTCTCCCGCATTCAATTATTTCAGGGAAACAAATAATCACGATAATGTAATCACAATTGCAATACTAATTGGTCGAATATATTTTGAGCTTAAGAAAAAACCTAAAGCTAAAGAATACATGTACGAAGCAATAAACCAAATGAAAAAGGCTAATTATAATCATGAAAAAATCAGTTCTGTACAAAATACAATTATTTCTATGTTTTCTGGCTAGTTTACTTTTTCACCGGAAATAGAGGCTTGTAAGATATTGTAATGTCGTCACCTGGTATTAAAATTTCTATCTTTTTGAAACGCTGAGGAGCTCTTAATAGATCACTCAGAAATTTAATAACAAAGTCCTCTTTGTGCTTATTTTCTCTTAGCTTTTTGGGTAAAATGTGTCCAATTATTTGATATCCTGAGAACACTTTTCGGTTCTTCCTTAAATCCTTTTCATCCATTGTTGTACCTACAAATAGGAGTGACTGTATTTCATCATCGTGGTTTAAAGAGGCAATAACAAAGATTTCCAGATTTTCAAGTATGTCTTCCTTACTATTTCTATAGAAGAATTTGCTTATATTGTCTTTAAGTTCATACTTATCCTTAATCGAAAAAAGCAATTTTTCTTCTATCAAGTTTCTAGAAAGTGCAAATGCAGCATCAGAGTCATTGACAGCATTAGCAAATTCTACTTTCTTTTCACCAATTAAACATGAATTGTTCAGTTTCAATGTTAGTCTTTTTAGTAATTGAGTAGTCTGTGAAGACGATGCAAGGTCATATATCATAGATATTCCAAGAAGCTGAGCAATTGTATATGCGTAACCTTTCCTAATCCGTCTTTGTTCATCATCTGGTGAATAGGAAGAAAATTCTATCGCTTTCTCAAAGTGAACTAGAGCTAATTTGTACTCTTTGTATTCTGCAATACCTTGTGCGATAGCAGAATAATATATTGCTTTCTTATTACGATTTAATCCTTCCACGAAATCATCTATCTGTTTTATTGACGGTTCTAGTAAACTATCTGAGAGTTTCAAAATACTAGTAAGTATTGTTAAACGTCTAGTTGCTTCATAATCTGACTTAAGAAACTTAATAGCTCTTAAAACAACCCCTACACCATTTAGTATTATGTTTTTATTCTTCGAAGCAACTGCAAGTCCAGGGTTTTCTGAAAACAATTGTAAGAAGAAATCTGCAGGCATGATAATCTTTTCATTTGGGTAAGGTTTAGAGGTAATTATATCAATAATATTTGAACAAAATTCTACTGCTTTGTTTGTTTCTTTTTTAAATAGATGCACTAGACCAATGTTAACATCACAAAATACAATATTCTCATGTAGACTGTGCTTTTCGGACAGTTCTTTAGATTTAAGGAGAAAACTCATTGCTTTGTCTTTTCCAATTGTCCTATTTATAACAAACAGCATGTTATATACCTTAATCTGTATTGCTGGACTATTCAATTTCTGAGCGAGAGCATCTGCCTTTTTAACTGCTTTTTCAGCTCCCTCATAATCATTAGAAAGCAAAAATGAATCTGCTAATGCTAAGTAGAAAAATGCAGTTAGTGTTTTAGGCACTAATGGCAATAAAACCTTAACATGGCGTAATATTATCATTACTTCATCTTTGTTTCCCAAATTATACTGTTTTTTACACTCAGTTAACATATATTCTACAAGGTCAATTATAGTCAGATATTTTTTCAGTTGTAAATCTGCTAAAATTTTGGTGAGTTTAGATTTATCCTTTACATTATTTGCAAAGGTTTGTGGTTTTGTAGACTTAAGATAATTGTGTAATAAAACGGTCATTAATACACAAATAAAGAAATGGAATAAATTTGTTTTGTTCTTCCATTTTTCTTGAAGTTGGTAAGAAATAGAGTGTTTATTGTGTAATTCTCTTCTTTAATTCTTTTGTTAAATCAGAGATTAGTACTAAAGATTCCTCTCTTGTTTCTAGATTTTTAAGAGTTACAGTCTTATTTTCTAAATCTCTTTTACCAACAATAACCACATAGGGAATATTCCTGTTCACTGCATCTTGGAGTTGTTTCTTACGGTTCCAGCCAAATGGATTAAATAATGTTGCAAAATTATCTCTCAAAGTTGAAACTATTTCAGTTGCAATGTTAGTGACATCTTTTGTCATTGGTACAACATAGACCATAGCAGGATGTTTATACTTTTCCAGTTTTCCTTGCTCTTTTAGAATGGAATAGAGAACGGTTTCACCCATACCTATTCCAGTACTAGGAATCTTTCCCCCACCAAAACTTTCAACGAGTTGATCATATCTTCCTCCGCCAGCGATTGCTCTCACGACGGAACCTGTTGTATCGTAGAACTCGAACACTATTCCTGTGTAGTAATCAAGTCCTCGTGCTATAGAGGCATCATAAATGCAAGTATCAATAACTCCAAACATTTTCAAATAGACAGCAAGTTCATTCATTTTGTCTAGAACTTCTTTGGTTGCTTCATCTAAATCGAACTCATTTTGCATTTGTTCAATGAAAGCTTTTGGATTACCTCTGATATTTGAAAATGCATATAGCTGATCTGATTGAAGATCAGTTAAACCTAGTTCTTTGAATGATTTCTTGATTACATTCTCAGCAATATCTTTTAAGCTATCAACATAAGGAACCAGGTCAGAATCCTTCTGAAGAATTGAACTGAACTTTTCTAATTTTGGGTCCTGCATCCATACAGTCCTAACAATCATAGAAAGATCATCAGCTTTCTCCTTCTCTATTTTTTTATTAATTAAATCTTGTTTAATGTAACTCTGAACATGTTTTTCACGAGAATCTATAGCTCTTATAACATCAGGTAGATTTTCGACACCTAGGTTATTCAGATAATTTTGAACTAATTCTCTGCTATTGATTGTACAGACAAACTCGTCTTTCTTTAGTCCCGCTAGCTTGATTATTTGAGTAGTTAGGGCAATAATCTCGGCATCAGCACCAACGTGATCTACACCAATAATATCAGCATTAAATTGAAAGTGCTCTTTAACTCTTCCCCTTTGAGGTGTTTCATCTCGGAATATTCTTGGAATAGAGTACCACCTCATTGGTTTGGGATACCTTTGATGTTGATTCGCAATTAATCGTGCTAAAGTAGGAGTTTGTTCTGGTCTAAGAACTAATCTGCGCTTTTCTCGATCTTCCAGACTGTATATTTCGTCATACAATTCCTGTCCAGACTTGTGCTCAATTAATTTAGCATATTCTAGGGAAGGTCCCTCGTATTCCTCAAAGCCGAACTTAGTAGAAACTTCGCGCATAATATTTAGAATCTTATTGATTTCAGCATAATCCTCAGGATAGAAGTCTCTGAATCCTTTGATACCTTTAAGAATCTCTTTTAGTTCAGAATCCATGGTTTGTTCAAATTAGAAAATAAAAGAAATTATTTAACATTATTGTTCATCAATTGGTATGAAAATCAAATTGATAATCATGAATTGTTTTCTGCATAGGAGATTTCAAACATTGGCAGTTCTTTTTCAGACCAGAAGGATTGGTTGTCGATCAAGTATTTCATAAGGTGACTTGTCAAATCAGATTCTGATATATCAGTTCCCTTATCTTCTTTCAATCCCTGTATTTCCTTAATGAATTCTGTCAATAATTTCATCAGCAAATCAGCACCTTTTATTTCTTTATTCTTATCAATCACGTTTGTCATCAACCAACATGATGTTTGATTGTCAGCTGCCATGACTACTTGGCGCCCTTTAAGGTTCATGTATTCAAGAATTGACTCATTGCCAGACGCAAATTTGTAGCGAATAACAGGAGACATTCCTTCAGTATCAATAATTGCTGATGGTGTGCGAATTCTTGCCTCTATTATTCCATTATCGGTTTTAAGATAAGCAACAAAATACTCTACAGATATTCCTGTGCTAACTAGATTGGAGATAATTGTGTTAGCTAACCAATCAATGGTTTTGTTTAGATTTTTACCAGTAATTGGAGATACACTAAAACACTCAATCGATTGTCGACGAGAAGAAGATTTAAACAAGTTGGAAACAGTGGTGAGTTCTTTTTGGTTAATCCTTTTATCCCAAGTGTTAAGTAAAACAAGTATAGGTGAATTTTTCTTAATCCACTTCAAGGAACGAGCAAACCACTTCTTTGATTCTGTGATCTGATGTTCTTTAGTTGCATCAACAACAAAAATGAGCGCATCAGAACGAGAGATATAGCTAGGCCAAAGAGATTTTCTAAAGGGTTCTTTACCTCCTAAATCTGTCAAACCAAGTTTCAATCCATCGATGTTAACTATTTCGTGATTAATACCATATGTTGAATAGGTTTCAGTAATCTCTTCATTCAGAAGTTTATTAATAATAGTGGTTTTTCCAACACCATCTAATCCAGCGACGGAAATGGATACATCTCTATCAGAGAATAGCCAATTTGAATTTGAATTATGACCTAACAATCTGTAATCACTTCTTTCCCTTCTTCACACAAATAGTGTGGTGAATCATCAGAAAAACCCCTATATATATATTGGTAAACTAATCTTAAAAATATATGCTGTTAGGTAATTAAGTCGGGAGAGTAAGCACAAAAAAAAGCAGTAAAAATGTAAAAAATAATTTTTTTCAAAATAGCAAAGGTTATATATCAATGAATAGAAAAAATAAATTGAAATTTACACTCAACACTACTAGAGTGAGGTAAAAAATATGTATGGTGCTCCCGTTTATATTATGAAAGAAGGTACTGAAAGAACTCGTGGCAAAGACGCTCAAAGAAATAACATCTTAGCAGCCAGAGCAGTATCTGAAGCTATTCGTTCAGCTCTTGGTCCTAAAGGTATGGACAAAATGCTGATAGACAATTTTGGAGATACAACTGTAACAAATGATGGTGCGACAATTTTGAAAGAGATTGAAGTCAGTCATCCTGCAGCTAAATTCCTTATTGACTTATCCAAGACACAGGATCAAGAAACTGGTGACGGAACAACTACCGTCGTTGTGCTTGCTGGAGAATTACTTAAGCAAGCTGAAGAATTATTAGATATTGAGGTTCATCCTAGTATCATTGTTGAAGGTTACAAGAACGCCCGATTTAAGGCTATTGAAATTCTAGAAGAAATGGCTATAGATGTATCATTTGAAGATGAAGACATACTCAATTATGTTGCTCAAACTTCCATGTCATCCAAAATAGTCAGTGGTGAGAAAGATCCTCTTGCTAAAATTGTTGTAAAAGCAGTGAGATCCATTACTGAAGAAAAGGATGGCAAGCTTATCGCAGACATCGACAATATCCAAATTCAGAAGAAAAAAGGTGGAAGTCTTGTTGATACAGAACTCATCGATGGAATTATTCTCGACAAAGAGTTTGTACATGCTGACATGCCCAAGAAGGTAATAGGCGCTAAAATTCTGCTTCTAGACAAAGGTCTTGAATTAAGCAAAACAGAAATTGATGCTAAAATTAACATTACAAGTCCTGACCAAATTCAAGCATTTTTAGATAGTGAACAGAATATGCTAAAAGAGATGGCTGACAAAATCATTGCTTCTGGTGCTAACGTAGTACTTTGCCAGAAAGGTATTGATGATATTATTCAACATTATCTTGCAAAGAAGGGTATTTCAGCTGTTCGTCGAATTAAGAAAAGCGATATGGATAAATTAGCTAAAGCAACAGGTGCTCAAGTTACAACAAGCCTTGACGATTTAGATCAATACCTTGGAAACGCTGAACTCGCAGAAGAGAAATCCATCAGTGATGACAACATGATTTTCATAACAGGTTGTACAAACCCCAAAGCAGTATCTATTGTCATCCGCGGTGGGACAGAGATGATTGTCAATGAAGCAGATAGAGCAATTCATGATGCACTATGTGTCGTTAGACAAGTTATTCATGACCAGAAAGTCGTTCCAGGTGGTGGAGCTCCAGAAATTCAAATTAGTCAAAAACTTGGTGGATTCGCTAAAACACAAACCAGTAAAGTTCAATTAGCCGTTGAAAAATTCGCAAAAGCAATGGAAATCATCCCAAGAACTTTAGCAGAAAATGCTGGACTTGATCCTATTGATGTGCTTGCTGAACTACATGTTCAACACAGCAAAGTAGGTAATGTCTTTGGAGTTAATCCTTTTGATAAGAAAGTAGATGACATGTTCAAACTCAATGTTTTGGAACCAATTTCCGTCAAATTACAAGCTATCAGTAGTGCTGCTGAAGCAGCAGAAATGATCTTGAGAATTGACGATGTTATTGCTGCTAAAGAACTATCTGGTGGTGGTCCTCCTATGCCTGGTGGCGGCGGTGGAATGCCTGAAGATTACTAGAGAAAATATTTTTCTTTTTTTTATTTTTGTTTTTTAAAAATCAAACGATACTATTTTCACTTCAAGAATAAGTCTTTAAGGCTTGAGTGATTTTTGTTAGCATTTCTTCTGTAACTTGATCCGATTCCATCTCTACTATTGAAACCCAAGTAGAATATGCTGCCTCTCTTACCCCTCTATTCTTATCTGACATCCCTTCCACGACTATCTCTACAACTTCATTTGTGAGTTTTAACCCACTCTCCTTTGTTATTTTTTGTTGTAGATAAGTCATTCTAATAGTAAATTCTTTTAAGAACTTAAAACTTTTTTCCAAGAAATGCCTAAAATATGTAAAAAACCAAGAGATTAGGATTTTAAAATGAAAAGTAATGCAACAAAAAGAGAAAAAAGAGCAGTAAAATGAGTTATTTGCTACTCTTTTGTCATCTCACCTATTTTCTTACCTAATTCTTTGGCTTGCTGCAAAACTTCCTCTGTCGCAGCTCCTCTGAATTCTAGTAATGGTTCAACAATTTCCCAATCTAATTCTTTTAATTGCTCAGATGCTTGAAGTAATGCACGACCACTCCATAATGATGAACCAAAGAACCCTACAATCCTTTCACGTAAGTTCTTTCTTTTCATTAAATGTAGGTAATATGAAGCACCTAAAAACGGTCCGCCATCGTATGTGGGAATTCCAAGAATAACACCTTTATTTTGCCAAGACTCTTTTAGCAAATAGCTTAGATGATGCCTAGAAAAATCAAGTATTGTTACAGGAACACCAGCCTCTTTCACACCCTCAGCAACATATTCTACCACATTTTTTGTATTCCCGTACATGGAACCATATATGATAGCAACTCCAGGTTGAGCTTTTCTTGCAGCTAAATCAACATATAAATCAATAATCCTTTGAGGATTTGCTCTCCAAACAATTCCATGAGATGGAGCAATCATTTTTATGGGTAAATCAGTAAGTTTAGCCATTGCTTTTTGAACATATTTTACATATTTAGCAACAATGTTGCTGAAATATCTTATTGTTTCCTCATAATATTCATCAGGATTTACTTCATCATCAAATATACCTATGTCTAGAGCCTTGTACGAACCGAAAGCATCGCAAGAAAAGAGTATTTGATCTTTATTATCATAAGTTAGCATTGTTTCAGGCCAATGCACCAATGGATCCATATAGAAGACAAGTTTTCTACCTCCTAAATCAAGTTCATCACCTTCACCAACAACAACTATGTTATCAGTGACTTTGTAAAAATCGTTAAGCATGCCCTTTGCTTTTTTAGAACATATTATAGTTGCTTGTGGAGCCTTCTCTAATAACCTCAAAAGCGAACCACTATGATCAGGTTCGATGTGGTTCATTACAATGTAATCAATTTGATCAAAATTAACCTTTTTCTCAATATTTGTTAGAAATTCATCTACAAATAGGATTTTCACAAGATCGATAATAGCTACTTTCTCTTCTCCCTTAACCAGATAACTATTATAACTAACTCCTTCTGGAATTGGCCACAAACCTTCAAAAAGATCAGTTTCATGGTCATTCACTCCGATGTAAAAAACATCTTCTGTTATTTCTTTCATTCTTATCACCGAAATATACGGCATCCTAATGACGCTGATATGTTTTAGAGAGAAATTAAACTCTCAAAAGTTTTCATTAAAATGGCTGAAGAAGAATATAAAAAGATTAGTGTTTTTCGATATTTAAACAAATCAGAAGAGCTATTGATACATTTTTACCCAAAGTTTTTAACAAGCATTTATTACATAATTAGTGATAAGCAAATGGATCTTGAAGGAATCAATAAGAAAGTATTAGAGAAGCTAGAAAATGCTGGTTTTACTATTGAAGGTTTATCTATTTTAACATCAGAAGAGCTTTCTTCAAAGATTGATTTAGACATTAATGAGGCAAAAAAAATCATTGATAAAGCCCAACATAAACTTGGTATTCAACCTATTTCAGCTATGGAGTTCCTGGAACTTGAATCGAAGAGAGGAAAGATTACTACATCTTCAAACGAATTTGATGGTATTCTTGGAGGAGGAGTATGGACTCAAGAGTTAACAGAATTAGCTGGTGGTTTTGGTTCCGGTAAAACACAACTCTGTTTTCAATTATGCATAAACGTACAATTGCCTTTTGAAGAAGGAGGGTTAGAAGGAAATGCTTTTTTTATTGATACTGAGAGAACATTTTCACCACGAAGAGTAGTTGAAATGGCATCTTACAGAGAATTAGATGTTGAAGAAATACTGAACAATATTTACATTAGTGCAGCAGTTAATACTCATCATTTATTTAGCATAGTCGATCAATTAAATGAAATTATACCCGAGAAAAACATTAAATTGCTAATCATTGATTCTTTAGCTTCGCATTTCCGTTCAGAATTTATAGGCAAAGGAAAACTTGTTGAGAGACAACAAAAACTCATGCAAATTGCAGAAAAGCTGATTATGATAGCCGTCAAATATGATACTGCAATTGTTGTAACTAACCAAATTATTGCTAACGTTGAAGAATTCTTATTTGGAAGCCCTGAAGAACCTGCCTTAGGTTTTGCTTGGGCTCATCGTCCTCAACAAAGAGTATTTCTAAGAAAATCAAGAGGTAGTTCAAGAATTGCTAGATTGTTTGATAGTTCAAGAATGCCTGAAAGAGAAGCATTGTTTTATGTTACAGAAAGTGGTATAACTGATGCGCCCTACTCTACAGAACTATTTGAGTAGAATATGAAGCATAAACAATCTACTTCATAGAGATTTAATTGTTTTAAAAATAGAGAATTTACGATTACTAAGCTGCTGGTTTATCCATAGCAGCAGAATAAACAGTTGTTCTTTTTGATTTACTGATACGTTTAATAATATTGTTTGCTTCAGCTTCTCTCAGAATTTTTTTTGCAGTGCTAACTCTGATATTATACTTATCTGCAAGGTAAGCTGGTGTTACTCCTTTTGCCCTGGATAGTTCTCCATCAATCTTTTTCCGTGTCTCTTCATCTGGGGAAAGATCACGGATGACAGGGATAAATTCGAACACTAAACCAAATTTTTTCTTCTTTCTTATTACTTTCCTCTCGCGTAATGACATCGCTTCTCGAACTCTGGTTTTTCCGCGGATTTTTAAGTTATTCTATTGAAAGGTTTTTCACTTACCACAATCTTGATAATTTCCTCTCCTAAAACACCATATGGATAAATTGGAATTGTTGCTTAATACGTTCAAAGGGAGGAATATAGATTATCCTCTGTTCAGTTTGTGGAAGCATTTTCCGCATGATGACAGGCATCCTGAGAGATTAGCTAAAGCTCACATTAAATTCTATGAACATCATCAATTCGATTTGATGAAAATATCTCCCCATGGAAGATATCCTGTTGTGGATTATGGATGTAAAGTAGCAAAAGAATATGACCCAGTTACTGGTAGTACTAGCTGTGAAGAATGTACAATACATAGTATTGAGGATTGGGGGGCATTAGAACAAGTTAATGTAAATGAGGGGGAATTTGGTGATCAAGTTAAAACTGTTGAGATACTAGGTAAAAAACTAGAAGGGTTACCTAAAATGATGACTATCTTTTCTCCTTTGATGGTTGCTTCTAAGATGGATAATAATCTCGTTGCACATATACGAGAGGATAAAACAAAATTAAAAGAAGCACTTTTTGTAATATACAGAGATTTGTTAGAATTTGCTCAATCATCAATTGATGCTGGTGCAAATGGACTATTCATTGCATCACAGCATTTCCGAAAAACCGATTTGACTTGGGAAGAAGTAGATAACTTCGAGATTTTCTTTATCAAGAAATTGATACAAGAAACAAGAAAGAAATCAGATTACAATATCATACATATTCATGGACAAGATATCAATTTCAATAAAGTTGTAGAAAATATTGATGCAGATGGTCTTAACTGGCACGATCAACTAACATGGCCAACAATACCTGAAGCTGCAAATATTTTTTCGAAAGGTCTCTTAGCTGGTATAGATGACACCCGAAGTTTAGCAGATGGGAATGAAGAAAAAATAAAGAGTAATATACTGGAAGCCATAGAAATTTCTAAGAAGCATGATAATAGGGTTATAATCTCACCAGGTTGTGTAATTCCAATTACTGCAACAAATGAGTCTATAGAGATTGTCTCAAAAACCATACACAAATCAAGAAAGAGGGTTTAGAAAATGGCAAAAGAAGATAAACAACCAGCAGAAAAGAAAAAGGATGAAGCGATTCTAACAAAGAAATCAACAAGATTTGGATGGAGAGATTTCACCCTTAACCTAGTCTTTAGTCTTATTATGATAGCAAGTTTTATTGTCTTTGTGTTTATTGTTCCCCCAGCTGAGGACGATATAACGTCTTGGTTTGCATTAATTCTTATTACTGTGTTACCCCTGTTAATTTTTGGGAATCGAGTAGTAAGAGAAACAATTTATCAGTATGATTTCATCTCGATTAATGGAACTTCTATCAAATATCGTTCAACACCCCTTCTTTTTACCGGGATTAGAACCAAAAAGAGCGAAGTTGATATACGTAGCATAAGGAAATTTGGTATATCTAAAATCCCTCGAAAATTCTCTTTTGATTTGCGAAAATACAAGAATAAAGCCATGCTAATACTTAATCTCAAAGATGGGAAAGAACACTTATTTGGAGAATATTTCATTAACGAAGATTTAGTCGAGGTATGTGTATACATTAAGAAAATTTATCCCAAAGCTAAGCTAATAACTAATCTTGGGAAGGAATATCCAGAACTTGAGGAACTTCAGAAGAAAGTTGCATCATCAAAGAAGGTTAAAGAATTAGAGGATGATGGAGAACCTGAAG
>BPTM01000209.1 GCA_023705945.1 Candidatus Heimdallarchaeota archaeon | reverse complement strand
TAAGAAATGAAAATGAGAAAAAAGGAGAACTACTTTCTCCGTTTTCTAATTAAGATAATACCCATGAAACTGACTGGCAAAAGAATGAGAGATACTGTTAAATCGTACTCAGGTATTACTACTTCAGTTACGGAAACAAATACTGTGTCTGTATTGACATTTCTCAATGTTTATACCTCTTGCATATTTACTGTACTTTATATCCAAGTTTACACATAAAATAAGTTATAGGAACGCGATGTGTGCATAATATTGCACTAGGGTTCAAATCATATCTTAGTTGGTCTAAACATGCAGAGGAAATTTGATTATATCACAGCAATTTTACTTATTTTGTCGGTATCTAGTTCACTAGTTTATCGTGAAACTTCTCTCCCTGAAATTAGTGAAAACATCCCCACCCCTAAAATAAATATGCCCCTGCCAGAAATTTATGATGAAGATATTTCTGATTTTTCTATTAAAAAAGGAAAAAAACCAATAGGCGTTCTATCTAGTACGTTTATTGAAGGAGACTATGCTTTAGCTGGTTATTTTACTAATGATGAGTTTGTTGATATTGATGATGATGGAAGCGTTTACGTTTTAGAGAATTATGTTGATATGAGACATCAATCATCATCAACTATTGCTACTACCTTTGAAATAGATACACAAGGATTTCCCTATTGGCCAGATCAGGCAGATACTTATGTGCCTTTAATGAAATTTGGCTTCCCCTCTAAATTATCAAGTATGTTTACTCCAGTTTTTCTGGAATCTTCTGAAATAAAAGGCAAGATTCATGTCCTATCTCATATTGATACAAATTATGATGGGATAGTTGATCTACCCTTAATTAAGGTGAGTGTGCATATTTTTGATCCACAGAATGGAAACACTACAGAAATCGCTACACATGAAGAAACTCTCCCTGATGACATGAGTGATTTAAATCAGAAGATCTTCGAGTTAACATTGAACGATACTTATAATATCCCCACAGGAAATAGATTAAAACTGACTTTTGAAGGAAAGGTAACTGATCTCAGTGATGATATAGAAGTTCATCTAGATTCTAGTGCAAAAGGTTCTGGTCTGTATGGCTGGGATATTAGTGATGGAGTTTATAGTAATAGCTATACATTTAGTAGTTATAATAAGATTTTGGGGATGCAGATAAATTATAAAAGCGCAACTTTCCCAGAAATTACAGTTGCTGGGATAACCAATAATACTTATTACTATGAGGAGAAAATTATAGATATTTCGGTCACAGGTGCAGTTGCAAGTTCCTATCGATGGGATTTAGATAGTTATGTAAGTTTTTCTAATTCAACTAGCACAACCTTACCTACTTCAGAAGGATGGCATTTTCTGGAAGTAAGAGCAAATGATGAATTCAACAACACGGCAATAGAAGTATATGATGTTGGTTATGATCCAACAGAGAGTTATTTAGTGCTCAACTCACCGATGAATAATTCTGTAATACACTCTTCTACGTTGTTAAATTTTTCTACCTATGGAGCGAATAGTATCTTATGTGAGTGGGATAACAATGGAACAGAAATTGAACTCCTTTCCCTACCTGAAAATGATATAGCTGTTCCCTCTACAGAGGGGGTACACAATATATCACTAATTTTGAATGATACTTTTGTTTTAGAACAATATTTCTACGTTTTTGATATTGATTCTAGCGCGCCACAGATTTTCCTAGTAAACTTGTTGAATGATACACTTCAAGCTGCTGGAAAGTTACTTGAAGTGGAGATAACAGATCACTCTTCAGATATTGCTGTTAATTATAAATGGGATGACAATATCTTTCTCCCTTGGAGTCCAAGTGAAGGTTCTATTTATAGAACTTATCTCCCCGAAATCGAAGGTTACCATAATCTTACAATAAGTGCTGAGGATCCATTTGGATTTATAAATATAAGCTTTTACATGTTTAACGTGAGTACTGAAACCTTATTGGTTGAATTAAGAACCATGTTAAATGAATCATGGTATTTAGGTGGAGAGATTGTAGAAATAACTGTTAGTGGAACAAATGATACTCTCTTATTTTCTTGGGATGGTGGTTCTTTGCAGGATGGAAATCCATTCCTTGTTGGAGGGCAAATTCTTACTTTAGACGGAGGTAATACCTTACCCAACAATCCAAATTTTTATCATTATTTAACAATAATTGTAGGGTCAATAGATCATGCTGAATACTCTTTCATTTTTGAATTCAGAATTGATACAGAGGATCCCGTAATTGATTCCAGCATTCTGGACTATATTGATGAGCGGTTTCACAGCTCTGATACATTAGTTTTCATCTTAAGTGACAATGCTACATTAACTGAGGACTTAATTATTCTAATTTCGATTGATGGAAATCCCAATATTGCTTTGAACTATCCGTATGAGTTGGATTTAGCACTATTTTCAGATGGACTGCATAATTTTACTATCTTTGTGTCTGATATTGCAGGAAATGTGGTATTTCAATACATCAGTTTCTATGTAGATTCGTCAGCTCCTGATATTGAAATAGTAAATTTTGAAGGCTTAGTCATTTTACCTGATGCTTCCGCATATGCTCCTTATGGTTCAACAATTCAAATTTCTATAACCGATGATGATCCCTCATATTCAGCTACTTTTTCATGGGATGGTTCTGAATATCAACTTTTTACAGATACGATAGTACTAGACTTCAGTGATGGGTTTGGAGTACTTATTATCAATGCTAGTGATTCAATAGGCAATGAACACATCCTAATCTACGAGATTACAATAGATAGTCAAGCTCCAGAAATTATACTAGCTTTCCCATTTGAATATTCAAAAATAAATGACTATACTAACCTTATTTTTAATGCTGAAGACATTTCACAAAGCACCATCAAGTTTATTAAATTTTATTGGGATGCTGCTCCAGCATTCATAATCGAAGTATTTCCTGATAGTAGTGGAGATTTTGAAATAACTCTTCTTCCACTCTATGAATCAGAAGAGGTTGCAACTTTGGCTATTTATGCTGAAGATATTGTAGGAAACAATCACACATTTCTATTTAGTTTTGAAGTTGATATTACTCCTTCTGATACAACTCTCTATATTTATGACGATGATTTGGGAGAATATATTGATGCATCAACTTATGATTATATTCGAGGGGGAACAGAGCTATGGTATGATAACGCTACTAGTCCAGATTTGTCTATTTTTATCTACTCATGGGATAATAATGAAAGTTTAATTCTAGATGATTCTTGGATAATACAAGCACCAACTCACGATGGAGAACATAATCTGACAATTATTTTGCGAGATAGTACTGGCGAGAGCTCTTCTCCTAACGAGATAGAAGTTGTTCTATATTTCATCATAGATGATATAGGTATTGAAGTTGTAGAGCCAGTAAATCTACTTGATGAAACGCATAATTTAGTTTTCAAGGATAATTTTATTTTTACTGTCAAAATATATGATACACTTGATAATCTATCCATTTCTAACTTAATTTGGCATGAATCAGCACTAAATAATCTACTAAGCTTAGAAATTAGTAATAATACATTAGATTCAATTACATTTGAGTTTACAATAAACGCAAATAATGTGGGGAGTACAAGTCTGAATTTTGTGTTTTCAAATGACTATTCCAACAATCATACTATAACAATCAATTTACTTATTTCTAAAAAAGAAGGTGATTTTAGAATTTTAGATACTAGTGACACTAATTGTATTTATGAAGAGGCCATTACTATTGATGTAAATTTGAAAGACGAACTTTCCAATAATCTTGAGATTACAGAAATAATTGTTAACGGTCTAGTTGTTAACTTCTGGCTTGACTCTAACTTTATTTATCAGTTTGAGTATTCTTCAACCCTGTTTACTGGAAAAGGAAATTATAGCCTTGAAATTGTCGTTGAATCTAATTTCTATTTTGGACAAACTAATGACAGTTACACTTTTGTTCTTGAAATTGATCCTATCCCTCTTGTTTTGTTAATTGATGTTTCTGATCTTGAAATTGTTCAAGGTAGCACAGTAGTAGTTACTGGTACTTTGACATATTTGAATGGAACTCCAGTAACTGGAATGGAAATAACCTTTACCATATATATTTACTATAAATCAGGTCAAGGAACAGTTAATGCTGTAATAGAAGGATATGATGAGCACGTCATTCTCACAGATATTACAGGATTAGAAGGTGAAGCTTCTGTAGATTATTTATTGTCAGATGAAATAGATTATATCGCTATTTCTGCAATATATGAAGGTTCTGATATTTTAAGCGATGTTTTTTTGGAGTTTGAAGAAATCATACATACAATCGAAGCAGGATTATCTCCAGTAATTTTGTACTCAATAATTGGTGCAAGTATAGTACTTCTTGGTCTAGTATCTTTCATTGTTTATAAATCAACAAAACGTAAGCCTTTTGATAAATATCTTGACAAAGTTCCAGAACAGGATTTAATTATGAGACTCAATGAACTCGCACCAGGGGTCATAATTAGTATCTTTGATCAAAGAAAGGGACCAATTCCATTATTGCACGAACATTCATTCGATTATGACTATGGTGGCGTACTTGGTGTAGGAGCAGAGAATTTTCTTCTAAAACTTTGTGACCAGGCTTATTCAACATTAGGGTTTGAAGATGTCCATCAAGGTCGAAAAACCAGTGTAATCAATCTTCCAAATGAAGGTCTTATTGGCTTTGTTCACGCAGTTCAGCTAGAAAACAAAGCTGCTAGAGGTGGTTTTGAAAATCTTTCTATAATAATATTAACTCAATCTGATTATGGTAATCACCTATTGGCTTACATTGAATTCATTTACAATCATATAGATGACTTAATTTCAAAACTTAAAACTAAAAAACCATTAAGTGAGATTAAGCAACAACTTTTAGATATACGCCAAAGAGCTGTTCAAATAATCTTAGCCGCAATTCAAGAAAGTACGTAGTTTGTACAAAATTCATGTCATATCCGTAGAAATACAGTTATATTCTCAAGTCTTTTTTTTCTTTTTCAGTAGTGCTTTGCATGTTAAGTAGAGAAGAGCTATTCGAATTCTTGATCCAAGAGTATGAGCATCCATTCTCAGGTTGGGATTTTTCACACATTAGAGATCGTATGGTTTCTTCTCCTTTACCGTGGAGTTATGCTAGTAAAATTCTACCAAAATTGATTAGAGTAGATTCTCTGTTAGATATGGGAACTGGAGGTGGGGAATTTCTTGCTAATAACTTTCAACCTTTCCCTGAATATACCTGCGCAACTGAAGCTTTTGGACCCAACATCCCTATCGCAAAAAAATATCTAGAACCTTTAGGTGTTAAAGTTGTTAAGATCTGTGGCGATGGTTCTCTCCCTTTCAAGAATGAAGAATTTGAATTAGTAATTAACCAACATGAATACTATGATGCTGTAGAAGTATTTCGAATATTGAAAAAAGGTGGAGAATTCATCACTAAACAAGTTGATGGTAGTAATGATAAGGAACTAGCTGATCTTATAGGTGCTTCTTATACAGCTGATGAATGGACACTGAAATTGGCAGTTAAAGAACTAGAAAGTGCTGGGTTTAACATAACAGAGAAATTAGAAGGCATACAGCTTACAAGATACTTTGATATTGGGGCAGTTGTTTTTTATCTAAAAATAGTTCCATGGGCAATTTCTGATTTTTCAATTGAAAAGTACAAGGACAAATTATTTGCTATTCATGAAAAAATAGTTCATGATGGCTTTATTGAGGTTAAGAGCCCTCGATTCATGATTATAGCAAAAAAAGAATAGAAAAGATATTTATGCTTTCCTTCTTCTTAATACATATACAACTAGAATTGATGATAACACTAGTAAATGTATTGTTAAGCTAAAGTCAGTAGAAATATTTTTTGAAACTAATTCTTCAAAAGAAACTAGTGTTTTCACTTCAGTATATTGTGCTCCTATTGCCACTTCACAACTATACTCATGATTTGACTTTGTCTTATTGGCTTATAACAAAATCTTTCTTAGAGTTTCATCGCTGGATAGCTCACTCTGAGGGGGTAAATCACATGCCCTCCTACCCCGCCCACACTACGTTTAGGTAGTGCTTGCGGATCGCCTTTAAGTAAAATGTTGTAAGCAGCATTAACATCAGCGTTGATTAAGACACCTGTTGCAGAACGAAATAGTCCTCGGTGCACTCTCTTCCCTTTATACTTGGTCTGTTTCTGGGGGAACTCATTATCCAGGAAACTACATTTAGAGGTGTAAGACTCTTCAATAGGTTCAACCTCTATACCTTTCTCTTCTGCCTTATACTTGAGGAGTTTTATGAGTTTGTCAAAGGGGACGATAACAAAGAGTTGGGTAGTCTTCTTCCTCAACCTCAGTTGTTGTTTCCAGAGTGGGTTATAACCGATATACACGGTATGTAAGCCTCTTGTTTCCCAGAGGTCAACGAGGAATTTGCTAACCTTGTGCAACCATTCTTTCATCTTCCATCTCCAATGTTGACGGTAAAGGTGAAAACGAGTGCCATAGATTAGTCGAGTGTTCTTTTTGCGTAACTGTTTATGTTGCTGTGCTGCATACTGATGTTGTAACTTTTTTACTTCTTTCAGATAATATTGTGTAACTGACTTTATCCCTTTCCCCTCGTCCTTGATGACAATCGGACGCGATCCGATGTTATCCACGAAAGTAACGAGGTTGGTTAAACCTAAATCGATAGAACCTTTCTTTTTCTTCTTCTTTCTAATTGCTTTTGGAAGGTGTTTGTGATAGACAAGTTCGATGGTGTATCCTATCCCTCTTGGGATGATACGCACCTCGCGTAATCCGTCTTGAGATGTTAACCTTGTTTTCAAGGTGAATTTCACCTTTTTTGGTAATACCACCCATCCATTAACAATTCTCGCTTGTTGATTGCTGAAAATAGCAATTGACTCCCCCGTAGGTTTTTTGAAATGGGGAGCACAAGGACAGCTGAGGAATTTGCTAGGCTGTTGCTTCCACTCTTTAAGCGCACAGAAATAAGCTTTCCAGTTCCTTGACAGTAATTTTAGTGTGTGTTGAGCTGTGTGAGCTGGTAAAAATTTATAGCATAGTTCTCCTTTCAAAGCTCTATCTAAGTCATTGTAAAACAACAAATTATTGTTTTTCTTCAACTCTTCTTTTATTAGAAAGTTTGCTCGATTATAGAGATTTTTCGTTTGATGACAAAGCTTGCTCAACTCTTTGTTTCTTCTTACTTCCATTATCTCTGTCCGCAAGACTTTGGTCATCATATTTCTCTCTAGCTTTCCCTATATAAACTCAGAAAAAACTAATAAGACAGCAAGACAAATTACTTTCATAAAGAAACTTCTTTACTAATCCTTGTTCTGCATCGACTGAAAGATCATATCGAGTTAAGCTGTGAACACTCCAATCTTCTTCAGCTATTGTAACACCTGAAATTGCAAAAGAGCTTCTTAAACAAAAGAAGATTAAAGTCAATATTTCCGAACAAGAATTAATCGAAAAACTGTTAGAGGAAATAAACATGGCTGAAGAACTTAGTTTTGAAACTGAAGATGGGAAATCAATAGTGACAATTCAAAGCTGCTTAATCTGCCCAAAAAGAGTAGGTGGTTACGATTTGGAAAGTGAAACAGCTTGTCCTGTTGGGGGAATCATAATGGGTGCGATAACCTTTGTTAAAGGTGAATCTCCATCACTTCCCAATATCAATCTTAAACCAAGTGAATATTGCAGAATCAGCTTGGATTTATCAAAATAAATTCGAGAACTTTCTCTTTTTTATTCTATTTTTCAAGTTTTATGGCTTTAAAGATAGATTTGAACACATCTAGATGAAAATTGTCCTGTTACTACTTTTTATTTGTAGAAGGGGAAAATTTCTTAAACTATAGATTCCATTTCTTCTTGGTGAAGATAAGATGGCTTCGGCGTATATTCTTATAAATTGTGAAATTGGAGAAGAAAGTAGTGTCATGTCCCAGCTTAAAGAGATGCCTAATGTATCAGAAGTGCACATTGTGTACGGAGTTTACGACTTAATAGCAAAAATTGAAGCTGAAGACACTGATTCATTAAAGAAGATAGTAACTGAGAATCTTAGAGTGTTGGAGAAAGTTCGTTCTACAATGACAATGATCTGCGTAGACCAATAATATTTCTTCATTCTTCTTTTCTCAGTTTTCTTAATTATTTTTATTCTATTTTGATTTATCATTTTTTTCTTTTTTTAATTTTAACATTTTTGCATTTTACTTTGCTCTTACTTGATCTCTTTTTCTTTTAAAAATGAATAAGAGTATAATACATACTGCCCATATACCTAAGAATCCTCCGAATAGATACCATAGATTTGCGCTCGTATCTTGATAAAATGTATACAATTCAATTTCGTATGAGTAAAGAAATTGACTCATTTGTGTAACTATTATCGAGAAATTTCTTGTATCACAATGGTATGAAAGCATATTTTGTGATGAGTTGGGAGCTATCAGTTGAAAATCTCCATCATAAACCTGAATGTATATACCAGAATAGTAATCCCCTGGTATCCATGTATTATTTGCTCCTGTTTCCTCTTTCTGTTTTACATGAATCTCATGATATTGGAAATGTTGGTTTGCTTCCACAGAATAATTTTTAACAGATACTGGATTTACAATATCTAAAGGATTATCCTCCAATATTATTTGTGTCTCTTCCCCATTTTTAACAACAAAAGAACCACTAATGGCAAAACTGATTGCTGCTATAATCATTATTGTAAAAATAGTGATATTTTTCCAGTTAAGTTTCTGACTACTTTCCATTCAGATGACCCTCCTATCCAAAGAAACATAGTTCTTATGAAATTTAAATCTATCCAAGCCCAAAACCCTTATAATTATTCTATCCAAGTTTATTTTGAGAGCAATGTCTTTCCTTCAACCTACATTATAATTTCATGCGAGGGGAACTCGCGTTATTGGACTGGTATCAATCGAAGATATTACGTTTAGTAGCGAGTAGTTTACATTGTTGTCACTGGTTTTGTTTGTTATTCTCTCTGAATACATGCTCTCCTTGTTCTCAACATGTTTTCGCTTATTTCTTCTTCGATGGGTGAAATATGAACTAAATAAATAAGAAAATAAAAATGAGGTGATAAAATGAGCAACCACACCAAACTAAGATGGTACAGATTTAATATTGCCAGAAAAATCAGAAATCTTGAAGGAGATCAACTTGTTTCTGAATTAGAAGAAATAATAGAGGATATTATCAACAAAAAATTGGATAAAATCGGTCTGTTCAAGCTTCAAATCCGTGAACTTGAATCAATGATATCAGAAATTAAAGCCAGACCAAAGACAAAAGGACGACAATACGACCCTTTTGAAATACCTTATTCTGGAGATGGAAGAATCACTCTATTCGGTATATCCAATGCTGGAAAAAGTACATTGATGAATGCAATTACAAATACTGACGTCAAAACTGGTGGATATCTTCACACAACTCGAACTGCACATGCAGGTACACTTGAGTATGAAAATGTGAAAATACAAATCATAGATGTTCCTGGATTTTTGGATTTCAAGGAGGATTGGGCAACTAGCAAGCAGATCTTACGTGTAGCAAGAACTAGTGATGCTATATTAATGGTAATAGATCTATCACTGGATATTCTGCGTCAGTACAATTTTCTTATCAAACAGCTGGAAGATGCTCGATTGATAGAGAATGGTGAAACCACTTACAAATTCGGTATAATTGCAACAAAAGGAGATTTACCTGATACAAAAGAGAGGTACCAAGAATTAACTGAAATAACTGATTTGCCTATCTGTCCAATTTCCATTAAGGATAAAGGCTCACTGCAAAAACTGAAGAAAATGTTGTTTGAACAGTTAGAGATAATCAGAGTTTATACAAAGAAATCAGGTACAAAACCAAATTTTGACGATCCTTTAGTTTTACCAGAAGGTGCCAGAGTGATTGATATTGTAAGAAGATTCACACAAGTTTTGTAGACAGATTCAGATATGCACGTATAACTGGTTTATCTGCAGAATTTGATGGGCAACAAGTTGGTCTCCATCATGAACTCATGGATGCTGATGTGGTAGAATTAATTGTTAAAAATAACTAGCAATAAAATATAGAAGTGATTCAATCTTTGGTTTATTTTTTTCATTTTTCCAATCCTTTATGTTAAATTAGTTATTTGCAAAATAAGTTATCTTTTCTGTTTTCAATTTAATTTATGAGCTGCAAGTTACTTCTATTCGTATGGAAGTTATAAAATTCCATCACTATGGTACTAATAAAATCTCAAAGCTTAAATTTCACAGATAAATGGTAATGTCATATTAATAAAGAACTAAACTGTTGTAATGTGTGTTTGAAAATTATTTACCAATAAATTATTCACTAAATAATTTTTATGTTTATCTATCTTCTAATTTATTTTGTCAAAGTTTATAACAAAAAAATCAAAATGATTTGTTTGAAAAAATTATGTAATGTGTTTATTAAAAAAAAATTAATATGAGATGAAAGCGTAAAGCTTCCATCCATTAACAACATAACCCCCCCAATAAACTTGAAATTTTATTTCATTTAGTCCTACGGGAAAGGTTATTATATACTCATTTGATGTTGAAATAACATAGGTTTTAAAAGGGGATGTTCCACCATTATAATAGACGTATAAATATCTAGAATAAGGATCTGATAGTCTTACTATTCTGAATCTTACTGTATTCTCACTACTCTCACCACTAAGAGTAAAAGTAAGGCTTGCATATCCAGTTTTTGGGAAGTAATAATTAATAAATTTATGCCCAGTAATATAAGAACCTTTTATATCAGTATTCTCACAGAAAATTGAGTAACTAAAGGTAACATAACTTGTACTCATCATTCTTTTCGTCCAAGCAAAATCAAAAAACTTCGTTTCTCCCGGCATAAGCCAGTAGTTATAGATATGATAAGACACCAAATCTTGATTTTTAGTTGATTCATGCCAATATGTATTAAATCGACGAATAGGGATTTGGTTTCCACCAAAATTCTTTATGTGGTAGTAAATATGTATCTTTGATCCCCACCATCCACCTTCTATCTCATCAACCTCAACTTCAACATAATTTACACTAGAACTATGAGTATCTAACCAAGGATAGAAATTATTCTTAAAGTTGTTAATATATGTTTGTAATTCATCAATCCAACAATCAAAAATGTAATGAAAATTTGTAGGCCAAGTGAGTGGAGTAAAATAAGTTATAACATTAGGAATAGACACTGTTAATAACGCATCGGTTACTCCGCTAATATCATTAAAATTATTTTCAACTGCATCGTATAACTGATCTAGTTGCTCATACAAACTATCACCTACTAAAGGATAATCAACTATAGGTAGAAGGATGTTATATGTTTCTAAATCAAGTACCATCATAAGGGTTTCACATAAATAAACAATTTGTTCTTCCCATTGTTGGGCAGCAAACAAAAAACCAGTAACAACTACTCTAAGAGCATTATAAATCATACCTGTACTTTCAAGACCATCTGCAACAATTTGTGATCCAAATGAATCTTGTAGAATTGGTATAGCTTCAGTTAACAATTCATCTACAAATGTTTCTATAGACTCACTTATTGTTGAGTCTACAACCATTTCTTGAACTTCATAGATTATATTTGCAACCCAAATCTCCCATTCTGAAGGGGGCCATATACCATAAAAACCAGGACAAAGCAAATTAACAGTTGCAGTCATTATCCAATCTACCATATCCATAGAAGCATCTAATAAACTGTGATATTCACCTATCATAGTAGCCATCATTCGAGTATTATCTCTAAATTGGGCAATAGTTGACAAGATGTGTGCATATTGAACACTTGTCTGCTCATCATATATACTATGTCCCAATGTTTCAATTGGGTTTAACATTCTTTGTAAAATTGTGTTTTTGTTGTCCTCAAAGTATTGTAAGGTGAAATCAAATAATCGTTTTGATAGGTAAGTGTCTTTTGAACGTATATCTTCTTGAAAGGATAATAAGAAATTGAAAAACGCAATTTTGATGTCTACTTTACCTTCTATTGTTAGTAATTTGGGAATATTATCTTCTGAAAGATTTGATGAATAGCATGACAAAAAGTACTGATATCTCTCTCTCTCACTTTTAATGAGAGTTTCTAATACATTCCACTTATATAAAGTATTGTTAAAGATTAACCCTTGCTCTTCTCCATGGAATATAAAAACCTGATATTGGTAGCTAGTTTCTCGAACATTATAAACCAAGTCTGAAGGCGAATAACAAGAAAATTCAATATTGTGTTGAATTAATGAATCTTTTATCATATACATTAGACTATTTGTAGTCTGCGTATCACTATCATAGATGATTTCAACACCATTTATAAGTGCTTTACCTGTTACTTTTCCAATTATAGGATTCACGAATCCTGAACCGATTATTAAAAAAACAAAAATAATTAGATAAACTGGTTTGATTTTAAATTTCTTCATATAAATTCTCTCCGTATTCTTTGTTAGTAATGATTAAAATAATTTGGGGTATAAAAATTTTTCTAAAAAATTCTTGGTTATTAAACTAAATTTACTGGGCTATAGTGCAAAAATTTTTTAATGCTATATTATATATTATCCTTGATATTTATTAGCAAAAGAGAATTATTATCATGAAGAAAGGAAATTTGAAGTTAGTTATTAATAAATCTTCTTTGTTTATATATAAAAATAGAATTATTGATTTATTTTCTATATTGATCAACCTTGTATTAATTGTTCTATTTATCCTAATTAATTATTTACAAATGATGACATCAGAAACTAATTTTCTGACAATTTTAAAAACAGATTTAGCTTCAAATTCCGCCTTAATGGAACAAACTAGTGAATTTTTCGATTTTTCATTTCATAGTATGGAAGCATCTCACTTTTATTATTTAACTTTAATATTAGTTTTAATTCTATTTTTATTTATTAGACTTGCCCCTAGAAAAACAGGTTTGGTGTATTTATTTCTCTCTGTAAGAACATTTCTAGAATTATTAATTTCCATTCAAGATGTTAAGAACAATACAATACATTTGTGGTATACTTGGTCACCCTATGATGGTGCACACAATCATAGTGTGGCGATTAATCCAGGATTTCTTTTGGTTATGCTGCTCTTATGCTTTAGTTTATTGATACAAGGGTTAATACTTCTAATTCCCAATAGTAAATTATTTAAAACTGATTTCAACTTACTGAAATATAAGAACCAGAAACAAAAATATTGGGTTGAGAATATTATAATTTTAGTTCCAATAGTTATTTTTTCAACTAGTATTGGAAATTTCTTGTTATCTGCTCCTTTTTTTGCAAATGGAATCCCAACAAGTAACAACTCCCCTGCATTTTATCTTTTTATTTTATTATCTACTTTTATAAATTCAATTCTTTTTTATATTTTTCATACGATAGAAGAACCTCATATGAGTAGAGTTGACGGTGAAGATGATCTCAACAGAAAATATATTCCTTTCTACATCTTATTTAATACAGTATGGTTTCTTTTGCTCTGTTTTTATGGAATAATGTTTTGGGATATTCAGAAACACATAACTATAAAAGGGCTTATAGTATTAATTCCTTTTACAATATCATTGATTTTAGGTTTCATATTTTCGTATATTCTGTTTATAAAAACAAAATATAAACCTGATAATGCATCTAATTCAGAAACAACAAACACAATAAATTCATCTAAAAGAAAAATTAAGAATCTAAAAAAAACACTGAGTGTATTGATTCTCATAAGTATTCTATTTTCCCCACTAGTCTGTGTTAATTTAATTACTTCTAAAAATATTTACCCCAATGATATTGGTTATACAAATGGATTTGGTTTAGATATGATGATTGAAAGATCCCTATACATACAGAATATTTCTATTAATTCTAGCGGATTCTTCAATATGGAAATTCAAGTTGATTATAATTTTTCAAATGTTATCGAAGAAGGAAAAGCCATTCTTGTGATCGCTGATGGCTTTGTTGTCGATTCAAATTTTGATTCTTATTATGATGTATTTACGCTTTTTTCAAATCTTTCAGCATCAATTCTCACAGAGAGCGGAAATTTTTCAATATATACATATGAACTAAATGACTTTATTGCCTTTAGAGAAGAAGGAGTATACTTCATCTCTGGTTTGACAAATATGACCTTATCGATAGGGAATACTATATCCTTAAATTTAGCTTATGGAAGGGTTCGAGAATCAATTTCGATTCTTTCTCAAACAGTTTTAATCCCAATTGAATACTAAAATTCATACGAATAAATAACTAACCACTCGATTTATTTAGTTTAGTACTGTCTTTGAATCACTTTTACTTAATGAATTGAACCCTTCTTCTAAAGCTTTTCTTACAATATATTCTTTTATGATTTGATTTTGTCTTACTGTCATGTTAATATTTTCTGTGTTTATATAGGGAAAGCTAGAGAAAGGTATGATGGCCAAAGTCTTGCGGACAGAGATAATGGAAGTAAGAAGCAATGAAGAGTTAAGCAAGCTTTGTCATCTAACTAAAAACCTCTATAATCGAGCGAACTTTCTGATAAAACAACAGTTAAAGAAAAACAGCAAACTACTGTTTTACAATGACCTAGATAGACTCTTGAAGGGTGAGCAGTGTTACAAGCTTTTACCTGCTCACACCTCCCAACACACCCTTAAATTGCTTATGAGAAACTGGAAAGCTTACTTCCTCGCTCTGAACGAATGGAAGCAACAACCTAGTAAGTTCCTTGGTTGTCCTTGTACCCCCTATTTCAAAAAACCTACAGGGAAGACAATAGCTATTTTCAGTAACCAACAAGCGAAAATTGTTAATAGTTTGGTGGTGTTACCAAAAAAAGTTAAGTTTACTATCAAGACCCGGTTAACAGCTCAAGATGACTTACGTGAAGTGCGTGTCATCCCTCGAGGAATAGGATACACCGTCGAGATTGTCTATCACAAACATCTTCCAAAGGCAATTAGAAAAAAGAAAAGGAGGAAAGGTTCTATCGATTTAGGATCAATTAACCTCGTGACTTTCGTGGATAACATCGGATCGCGTCCGATTGTCATCAAGGACGAGGGGAAAGGGATAAAATCTATCAATCAATTTTATATGAAAGAAGTAAAAAAGTTACAATAGCAGTATGCATTACAACAACGCAAACAGTTACGTAAACAGAACAAATTGTACTATGGCACTCGCTTTCATCTTTACCGTCAACATTGGTGGTGGAAGATGAAAGATTGGTTACATAAGGTGAGTAAGTTCCTTGTCGATTTATGGGAAACACGAGGCTTACACACAGTCTTCATCGGTTATAACCCTCTCTGGAAACAGCTGATAAGGTTGAGGAAAAAGACTACACAGATGTTTGTCAGTATTCCTTTTGAAAAACTCATCAAAATCCTTCAATACAAGGCTGAAGAAAAAGGGATGAAGGTTGAAAAAATAGAAGAGAGTTATACCTCTAAGTGTAGTTTCTTAGACAATGAGTCCCCCCAGAAACAGACCAAGTATAAAGGAATAAGGGTACACCGAGGATTGTTTCGTTCTGCAATAAGTGTCTTAATCAATGCTGATGTTAATGCTGCTTACAACATTTTACTGAAAGGCGATCCGCAAGCGCTACCTAAACGTAGGGTGGGCGGGGTAGGAGGGTACGTGATTTACCCACTCAGAGTGAGCTATCCAGCGATGAAACTCTAAGTAAGATAATGTTATATGACAGTAAGACAAAATCTTATCATACTATATTCTATATTATATTGTGATGACTAGTATTACTTTGCACGGCGCAGCGGGTGAGATTGGTGGGAACAAAATCCTCCTTGAAGATAAAGAAACGAAAATCTTCTTGGATTTTGGAATGAGTTTTGGTAAATTGGGTAATTTCTTTACACCCTATTTACAACCTAGAAAATGGAGTTACATTAACGATTTTATCAAATTGGGCATATTGCCTGATTTAGAAGGATTATACAGAGCAGATTATGAAAATCGCTATAGAGCAAGTAAACTTGATCCCGAATATGATGGGATAGTTTTGTCTCATCCTCATCTTGATCATGCTGGATACATTTCATTTGTACGAGCTGATATACCTCTCCATTGTTCTATTGGAGGAAAAGCAATCTTACAAGCTCTTGAAAAAACTAGCGTAGGATTTAATGAGTATATTTATCTAAAAGAAGCTTTCAAACTTCGTCCCTATAAGAGAGAACCAACCAAGTTAACAAGAGATAAGGAAACAAAAATAGAACGCAAGATAAGTTTATTTGCTAACCAAACAAAAATTGATGATCTTACAGTGCATTCTTTTCCTGTTGACCATTCTATATGTGGTGCTAATGCCTTTGTTATCGAGACTTCTGCGGGGAATATAGTATATACTGGCGACATCCGTTTTCATGGACGCAGGTCTAACTTCAGTCACTTCTTCGTTGAAAAAGCAGCTGAATTCGACCCTGTTCTCATGTTAAGTGAAGGCACTAGAGTAAGTGAAAGAATTTCGTATGGAGAATTAGACTTAGAAAGAGATCTCAAAAAAGAGATGTCAGATATCAAAGGATTGGTTGTAGTAAACTTCCCAGCACGAGATACAGATAGAATGCGATCTTTCATCGAAGCATCTAAATCAGTTGGTCGAAAATTAATAATAAATATGAAACAAGCATACACCCTATCTGTTCTTGAAAGAAACGGGGTTTCTGAAGTTCCTAGTTTAGATGAAGTAGGGTTTTACATTCCAAAGAAAAGTTGGGGTGTATATAATGATAACAACTATCCTCGCAATATCCAGCTCGGAGATTATGCAAAATGGGAGCAGGAAATGTTGAACAAACCAAATGCAGTTACATCTGAAGAAATAGTAGAAAATCCGAAAGAATACGTTTTCAGATGTGATTTTTATGAATTGAAATATCTTTTTGATGTCCAACCTCCAAAAGGTTCAATTTACATAAAATCTGTTACAGAACCTTTTGATGAAGAAATGGAAATAGAGAAATCTAAAGCCGATAATTGGCTCAAACTTTTCAATCTCTATCCTTATAAACAACTTCACTGCTCTGGACATGCTTCTGGAGCTGAAATACAAGATATGATACAAAAAATTGCTCCCAAAAAGGTTATTCCAATACATACTGAGACACCTGCAGATTTTAGAGGTTTTGATGCGGAAATAATAATTAAACAGTTAAGGGAGAAATATACACTGAATTAAACGAAGACTTTCATAAGATTTCTCTATAATTTCTTGTTATTTTGGAATATCACTTTAGTTTCTAGGGTAAAATATAAAAAGAAGAAAAATTCTAGCATTTTGATTATTATGTCAGTTAAAGAATATACTTCAGATGATTGGACTATAAAAATTAACCACGACCTTTGTGTAGGCTCTGGGGATTGTGTTGACGTTTGTCCTTCTGATGTCTTCGAACTAATAGATGGAAAATCAACAGCTCCAAATGTAGACGATTGCATTGAATGTTGCGCCTGTATTGGTGCATGTCCTGTAGCCGCTATTGAACACACCAGTTGCTAAACTAAATCCACTACACGTTCAAACCTTTCTCTTACAATCTTTTTTTTTCTTATTATTAAAGAAGAAAAGTAAAAAATGGTTTACTATTGAATTTGTTTCTTGTCGGATTTGTAACCTAATCATTGCCTTTATTAGACAATTTTTCTAGAATCATATAGAGAGAATATGGCAACCGAATATTCAGAAAGTTGTGAATTACATGATGGATTTGTATATTTGCGTCGATATAACATTGAAACCGACCCCGAAAAGCTCGTCTTATATCTATATGATAAAATGAATACAAAAGAAGGGATTCAGCAATTGCGTGATTCCGACACCCGTTTTCTTAAGCGAAAAAACCTTGAAGTTCGATTTGTAGCAGAATTTAAGGGAGAATTAATTGCGTCCCTCGAGCTAAATAATGAATATTGGAATAAGGAAGGTTATCACATGTATTCTGTGGTCACCGCTCCGCTTTTTCGAGGAACAGGAATCAGCCAAATGTTGTTTCAATATGTGTGTCGGTGGATTAAAGATCAAGGAAAAAAACTAATTACGACGGACACGTATGGCGATAATCTTCGTGCTCAATCGTTTTTTAATAAAATCGGTTTCAGTCAATTTGGTATTATCCCTAAAATAATCGAGAATACTGAGGGTAAAAAAGTAGATCAAATCTTCTTTTATTATCTTATCAGTTGACCTAGATAAGATTTTTTGATAAATGGAAATAGAAAAGAAATTACTTTTTATCTTCTTTTGGTGGTACTGCTATTCTGTATGCTTTCCAACCACCTGCTACTGTTAAAGATGCACCACAAGCTATAAGGGGGAAGAGCATAAACAACCAGACTATTAATAGAGTTCCTGGGATTGCATTTGGAAATAGACTGTTGTAGAACCAGCTATAGATTCCTTCCCAAGTTGACCATATTACTATAAGAATTATTAAAATCAGAGCACCAATTACTCCTCTGATGATCTGTTTGATGAAGTCCTTGTTAGACACAATATTTTGCTTAGTGCTCATTTTATTTCAAATTGCAGAAAATCTCTATCTTTAAATGTTTTTTGCTCAAGTGAAAAATATTTGGTATGTGAGAGGAAAACGTTTAATTTATCCATTTAACATTTTATTTGACTATGACTCAAGATAACCCTGATTATGAATTGCAGAAATTACTAGATCTAAACGAGTATGAGTTCTATAAATTCATGCCAGATTCTGAAGTAGTAATAAACGACTTGGGATATTTTATTAAAAATAAAACTATTGAGACATATAGTTATGTTACGCCAACCAAACATGGAGAAGAAAAGTTCGAGGAGTTTTTAGATTTTACTTTTTCATTCTTCTCTGATGGAAAAGAATATTTCATCATCAAACATGCTTTAGATGAATACTATAAGAAAAATTCGAAGATACTTAGAGAGAAGCAGTTGATAGGATACCACGTTGATATTGGATTAATGCATTGGAAAAGTGAGGCTAAAGATAAACTCAATCCTTCTCCGCATGTAGAGTATGAATTACTTTCTACGAAAACCGTGAAAAAATGGGTGGATGTTTTTTTTGATGCATTCAATTATCCTAAAAAGTTACGTAGATATATTACTCGAATGGCAACAGCTCAGAGTGATAATGGGATAGAATTTTATGTTGGCTATGTATCTGGAAGAGATACTACTTGCTTCTGTTCTCTAAACGATGGAACTTATCGAGGAATATATGATGTGGGGACGAGATATCGATATAGACGTCGAGGATATGGATCAATTTTGATGTCAAATTACATTCTCGATACTGTTAAAAAAGACTCAAAAGCTAAATTCTGTTTGCAAGTTCAGAAAAACAGTGGGGCTGAACAATTATATGCAAAACTGGGCTTCGAAGAAGCTGTGATTCAGAAAAGATTTGATTGGGATCCATCTGTTTAAAATGAATCTTCTAATCTAGACCTTTCCATTCTTTACTTGTCTCTTGCAAATCTTTAGGATTATCGATGCTTCTCCAGTAATACTTTGAATCAATCCTAAATGCTTTTAGTTGTCCTTTTTCAGCTAATGAAACGAATATAGTTTCTTCCATTTGCCCCTTCTCTGGGAAATCATCAAGTAATTCGGATTTGAATGTGTCAACACCTGCATGTATCCAATGGTCTAAAATAGGTTTTTCTCTGAATTTAAGAATGGTATTATCTTCTTCTGTATCTACAATTCCAAAAGGGCTTCGCATCTTTGATGTAGCTATTGTCCCTATTGCTCCAATTTTTGTATGATAATCATTCATCTTCCCCAAATCAAAGTTAGTCATAATGTCTCCATTAACAAGAATAGTATCTTTGCTCCCAACAAACTCATTTGCTTGTTTAACCGCACCACCTGAACCAAGTTTTTCTTTTTCCTTACTGTAGCTAACTTCTATTGTTCCATAATCAGTCTTATACGTGCTTCCAAATTGCTCTTCTATGTAATCCGCTAAATGTCTAACAGCTAATATGGCGTGTTTTACTCCATATTTCCGTAACCATGACATTTCCCATTCTAATATAGTCTTTCCTGCAATAGGGATCATAGTCTTCGGGTAACTATCTTGGGTGACGGTTCTGATTCTTGTTCCTAGTCCACCACATAGAATAATTGCATCCATATTTTGTTTGCATAAAGTTAGAATAATAAACTTTTCTCTTGCTATTTCTCAAATTATTGACATAAAGTTAAAATAGTTTAGAGTGTAGTCATAGACATTATGATAGTCGATGAAAAATCACCTATAGAAGAGTTTGTAGATATATATGCCAAAATAAAAGGAGATTTTGAAAAACTTCCTGCTATCTTAACTAAACTATCCAATTTTTCTGGTGATATTGTCAAAGAAAACGATGATCTTAAAGTTAAATTGAAGAGTATTGATGAAAAGTTCCAAACATTGCAAAGAGAGTATGAAACTAAAGATTCTAAAATCTCTGATGTAGAAAGAGAAGCTTCTAGATATAAAAGGAAACTTGAAAGCGTCGAAGAACAGATGTCTGGATTAAGAGAAATATATGAAGAAATGGCCCAAGAAAGATCCAAGGATATAGAAATTCAAGATCTTTTGGCAATCTATACAGTTCTATTTGAGAAAGTTTTTGCAGCAAATCCTCATACAAAGATTTTGTTGCTTCTACAAGGTGTAGATAAAGAAATTTGGACAAGAGACGAATTAGTTAAAACTACAGGTTTTGCTCCTGCTGCAATCTTGAAAGCATTACATGACTTAAGGAACAACGGAATTGTTGACCTTGATGAATCTGCAAAAGAAATAAAGCTTGTTACTAAACAAGAAGAAAGAGATATTTAGTCTACTAGGGACATCAAATATTCTTTAATTTTTTTCTCTTTATATACCTCATCGTGGATTATTTTCTCTAAAGGTATTTTTCTTGGAGGTTCAGGATCTTCATCTGGATAACCAATAGGGACAATAGCCATTGGGATAATATGTTCAGGTAATTCTAATAATCTAGAAACTCTTTCATCGTTAAAAGCTCCTATCCAACAAGAACCCAAACCTAGCGCTTTGCACATTAAAAGAATATTTTGCACAGCAGCACCAGAATCATGATAGATGTACATTCGTTCTCCTCTATCTCCATATCGAGAAGTTGTTCTCTCTAAGTTGACAATAACGACAATTACAGCTGCAGATTCTTTCACAAATTTTTGAGCAGAAATTTTCTGTCTTACAGATAAGTCCTTTATCACTATGAACTCAACAGGCTGTCGGTTCCCTGCTGAGGGAGCTAACCAACCTGCTTCAAGAATCTTTTGAAGAGTGCTATCTGATATCTCTTGATCGCTGAATGAACGTATGCTTCTTCTTGATTTTATTATTTCATAAACTGTATCAGCTGATTCTTTACTCATATTTTTCACAGTACAATCGAAAATACACTATATTTATCATTTTCGGATGAAGTTTACCTTTATTGAAAACATATTCACCTAGGTTTCTCTCATTCTATGTTTATCTTATCTTTTTCTTTTTTTATCGATTTCTCTTCTTCTTTTCTATCTTCCTTCTCTTTTTGATTCATAGCATTTTTCACATATGTCAAATCTGCAAGAAATGCTTTCAGAGGAATGATCAGTAATCCTAAGAAGTAAATTAGCGCTGCTATAACAGTAAAGATTGTTATACCTACTGCAGGATTGATATCGAAAAGAATATCTAGTATGAGTAATGGTGAGCATGCTAAACCTATAATTGAGAAAAGTAATGTTCCTAAACCATAATTTACTAATATTGTGCTTATCTTTACAGGTCTCTTAATTTGAAATATTTTGTATAACCAGCTAGAGCTAACATAATAGATTCCAAAAAATGGTGCAGATAATATGAGTGCTCCACCTAATATCCCAAAGATAAGAGGAGGTATAACTAATTCAAAAAAGGCTAGTCCGATACTTACTATTACTGTACCTATTGTGATTAAAGCTAATGCATATCCAAAAGACTCTAAAACTGGACTCACAACGTTTGATAGAGGTAGAGGACCACTAAAATAACCAAAGGGGCGAACCTTATCATAAGCATATTTAGTGACAGGAGGTTCATATTGTGGACCATCAGGAATAACCTGTTTGGTTTGAACTACTGGAGGAGCATACATTCTACTTTGATCTACGGGGGGCCAAAGTACTAATTGAGGTTGTTTCCCAGGAGTTGCTTCTTGTGACACAGAATCTTTTGCTATAGGAGTAGATTGTGATTGAGGTTTCCGCCTAACATTGATGGGAGCTTCAATCTCAACATCCTTAATATTCTCGCCACAAGAGCCACAAAATATATCTTCAACTATGTTGTGCTCTTTACATGCTGGACAAATTTTAAGTGGAATACCACAGTATTTGCAAAATTTAGATCCCTCTCTAATGTTTTTGAAACATGCGGGACATTTAGATGTTGCACTCATTATATTCAAAAGATTATGGGGTGAGAAAAATAAAAGGGTTGTGAATCAGTGATTTTCTGATTCAGCTGGATAACTTTATGAAAGATTTTCGTAATTTTTCTTCTGTTTCAATAATTTCCTTTCTACTATCTCTACCTTTTTCGAGAACATCCCAGAATCTATCTACATAGTCTGGATGAATGCCTGTCAAAACTCCTCTAATGGTGAGAAAGGGCTCATCTATTGAGTTTAAAGCAATCCTAACGTCTCCTCTTTCAAAATTTTTGACTATCTTTCTGGTTTCGAAGGTAGATTGGTATGTTGAAGGTGTAGTTATTGTTAGGTAACCCTTTTTTGCTCTAGTTACATCTGCTGTTAAGCTAGAATTCTCATCTAGTTCATTGAAGAATAAATCTGAAAATCTTACATTTTGAGCTTGTTCAAGAGTATCAAATTCCTTATCCATAGAGACAATAACTCCTAAACCATTTGCTTCTTTTGTGAAAGCTAAAAAGAAATCATTCAGACCTGCGTTATACTCTTCATGATCGCTTTCTTGTAAAGCTGCAAGAATGGTTGTGGTCATAGTTACAGCTAGCAACTCGTTACTTTGCTCTAAGGCAACTGATGCTTCCTCTTTTTCAAAAAATGATAGTAATTTCTCATTATCGAATAATAATATAGGACTTTGAGGACCCTTAAAATCAAATCCTAGGAAATGGAGCGCTTTTGCAGTGTTGTACTGAACTAAGGAAGGTTCACCCTTTTCCGGAACGATAAAAATGATTGTTGGAGGGTCTCCTATTATATCAGCTAGAATTTTACTTGCTAACATTGATCCAGCGCTACCTGTTCCTCCACCACTACCTACAATAAGATGTAGAGCTAGATTATCTTCATCTCTACGATCGTCTCTTTTGTAAAAAACTACTTTCTCAAGTTTATCTCTGAAGTCCATTTCTTTGGTTTTGAGTTCTTCATAAACTGAGTTCAGGTCACTATTTGAAGAAGTTTTATCTCTGTTAAACCACCAATGCTCTTCATAGTTTCTCATTTTTGTTTTGAAATTGTCTGATTGATTAATTGCAAGAGATTTTACTGTGATTCTACTCTCCTTCAAGTGATGAATAATACTATCTCCAATTCTGCAACCAGCATTTCCTATGCCTATGACTGCAATTGAAATTTTCTTTTTGAATAGCTTTCGTTTTAACCAAGACATTATTATACATCTCCTGCAACTGTGGTAAAGATTCTTCTCATATTGAGTATCCAGATAATTATCGCCATAGAGCTTTTTAGCAATTTACCAGTTGAAATTGGTATGGTTCTCATGCTAGAAATATATTGTCTTAACTGGAACATAGTCACATTTTCTTGTTTTGCATCTTCAGCATACTTTAACTCGAATTCAACAACATTTGCAAATATATAATTGTCTAATTCAATCAAAGCTTTCATCTTAAATTTCACCATCTTAATTCTGAAACTATTCAAAGGTAGATAGACTATCAAGAACATAATAGCTGCAATTAGAACAGATATGATAACAACCATAACTGTCCAAGGGCTATCTGCACCTATAAAATTTAATATTGGAAAGCCTAAACTAGGCATCTCACTAGCAAAACCATAAATCAGCAAATTAATTGTCCCCATTGCCATCGCTATAGTAGTTATAAGTGCTGAAAGTAAACCTGCAATAGGAATATTTTCTAATTGCCTAATAGATCTTCCAGGAGTATCTCCCAGAGCCCAGATTATGTCATAATTTTCTCTATTTAGGAGGGTTCCATATTCATCAAGGTAAGTCGTCAATCTTTCTTTTAACGTTTTTAGAATTTTTGAGTAGATTCGTGTGTTAAGTATGAGGTAATAGGTTGCTAGATAGAAAATATAGAACATTATTGGACTTACTATACATGAGATGATTCCAAAAGCAGAAGCAACAGAGAGATTTGTCGCAGTAGTTTTGGGAATGGTTATTAGTAACATTGGCAGGTTTAAACCTATTCCCGATAGAAGAGATAAAATGATTATAATCGGATTTTTTGGTAAATACCTATCATAGTATTTTGCATAATACTCCCGTACTGGTTTTTCTATCCATTCTACACGTTTTTCTAGTGTTAAACCTAAATATCCATCATGTGTGTATTTCAAATAGAATAAGGAAAATAGCACTCCTCCTATTAGAGGTATGAGTACAGAAACTGTTAAATCTACCATGATTCTGCTCAAATCAGACGGGTTTGCAAGCTCCTGGAATGGAACTATTACCATAATAATAGTTGGTATAAATAGTAGGACAACATAAAACCACAACTTAATGTAATTCCACCACTTCAAAGCTAAAATGGAATTAAGTTTAACTTTGAAGAGCGCGATTGGAACTAAGTAGAAATAGAGAAAAGGATTCTCTAATGCTTTCAAATAGAGAGGATTCTCTACCAGAGCAGCTGTTCTCGGATACTTCTTGTAGTGTTCAATAATTAAATCTTCGAATTCAAAAGAAGGTACCTCAACATTATTTGGTTTTATTATTTTTGCTTTTACTGAGGTTGATTTAGAAGAACTAGTTTCCATGACATTTTCTTATACAGTTAGCTTACTTTTAACAATTTCGCATTGTTACAAAACAAATTTATGTGAATACAGACTTACTAAACTTGATTCAGATGAAACTTTCGAAAATAATCTGTACGATAGGTCCTTCTTCTAGTGATGAATCAACTCTTAAAAAGATGATTAACGCTGGTATGGATGTGGCTCGGTTGAACTTTTCCCATGGGACTCATCAATCACATGAGGAAGTGTTCAAGAGAATAAGGAATATCGATTCTCGAATTGCTATAGCAATTGATATCAGTGGACCGAAAATAAGACTTGGAAAACTAGAACACAGTTATGTTCTGGAAAGAGATCAGCAAGTTATACTGACCACAGACGATGTAGTGGGAACTAAAGATCGGCTTCCTGTTAATTATCCTTCTTTAATAAAGGAAGTCAAACAAGATTCTTTTGTTTATATTAATGACGGATTTGTAAAGCTCAAGGTTATTCAGAAAGAGAACAATAATCTAATCTGTAAGATTATCTATGGAGGTTATGTCTCATCTAGAAAAGGTGTTAATGTTCCGGAAGCTAATCTTTCGATGAGAGTTCCTACAGAGAAAGATATAACTGATATCAAGAAAGCATGCGAACTGGGTGCAGATTATCTGTTTATATCTTTTGTTAGAAGCTCTACTGATCTTGTTAAGGTTAGAAAAATTATCAGCACTTGCTCCGATAGAACCATTGGATTAGTTTCAAAGATTGAGCACAAAGATGCAGTAGATAATATCAAGGAAATAGTAACTGCAAGTGATGGTATAATGGTTGCTAGGGGCGATTTAGGAGTTGAAGTAGGTGCAGCTAAAGTCCCAGTCCTTCAGAAGGAAATAATAAGACTTTCTGTGAATATGGCAAAACCTGTAATTGTTGCTACACAGATGCTTGAATCTATGACTAAAGAACCTTTACCAACACGTGCTGAGGCGAGTGATGTGGCTCATGCTGTGTTTGACGGAGCTGATGCACTAATGTTATCTGGAGAAACAGCTGCCGGGAAGCATCCTGTTACGCACGTTATGAAACTTGGTCAAACTTGCCAGAGGCGGTCTAACCGTCGTTTAGGTGGGTCCCCTCACGTGCGTTGAGGGGAAGAGGATCAGAAGGAAGGAAGAAGTGTACCAGACAGAGAAGCAATGTTGTGCGCAGCATTAGTATGAGTGTTAACTTTTTGTCCACATTTTCTGCAAGGAGCATGATCATACTGACTTTGGGTGCGAACAAGCACTCCTCCACAACCATAATGAATAGTGCTAGTGTGGTAGGGGGAAACAGACTCTAACTGTACCTGATAACTTAACTCTTGAGAAGCTAGCCAGACAGCTTTCTGGTAAATGAAGAGATTATCAGGCATGGTGTAAATAGCTTTAGCTAATGCTCCCTTAGTACCTGAGGGGTCAACAGTTAACTGCTCAATCTTCAAGGTTTTACACTGTTTCTTCACCATGACTGCAGCAAGAAAGGGTGGTAAACAGCGAGTAAGCTCGCGAATGATTCTCATGCGACGAGTATAAACTCTATTGAGCTCTCCCTGCAACTTAAAGAAACCAAGAGTGTCTCGAACTTTACGTTTGCGCATCAACCCCCGATGGAGTTCAGGGAGAATTTTAGCAGTAAGGTGGGAATAACGTTCAGCTAGAAGCAAGATGTTGGGCGGGAGAGAAACAAAGGTGTTAAATGCCACCATGTGTTTTCCTAAGCGGTTAATGTCTATCCCTAACACAGCTTGTTTCCTTCCTGAAATATGGGGAAGGTAACTTTGGAGAAGGATAGAGGAGTGGAAACAGTCCATTGCTCCCTCGAGCACTACATCCACTCGAGATTTGTAACTAGGCGCTTGACCACTGCTAACTTGGAAAAGCTTGATTTCTGCACCGTTGTGGATATACTCTCGTACTTTAGAGGGGAAAAGTGTTTTTGCAACAAGTTTCTTCTTCCCTTTCTGGGGAAAACCTAGTTCGGTCCATCCTTGCTTCTTAATTTGTGTTGTTAGTGTTTTCGCATTCCCTTGTCGGGTGATAACATAATCTTTTTTCATTAACAATTTTATGGGTAATCTTCCTTTCTTCTTCTTTTTAAATGGTAAAGGAACAACTTTTGCTACTGGGAGACCTTTAACTAACTGAGGGACACTCTGCATGAAATGGTCAAAGAGTGTGAAAACAAT
>BPTM01000208.1 GCA_023705945.1 Candidatus Heimdallarchaeota archaeon | reverse complement strand
CGTCTGTGTGCAATACCAACAAACGTCCATGCAAAAGTGAAGTTTATCAGAAAAATTAAGATTCTTTCACCTGTAAAACCTCACCTTCTTGAGGAATATTTTTACCTTCCTTCACTTTTTCATGGTGCAATAATGGGGAAAATAGATTCAAACGAAATGATAATTTTCAAGGGAAATCATGTACCAATAATCACTCCTATTACAATACAGCTGGAAGACTACATTCACTATTTTGGCTGTTATTATGCCGATGGAACAAAAGTAGGACCGGGGTGGAGCACAAGCGCATCCACACCAGAACAAGCGAAATATTATATTAAACAGTACGAAAAGTTAATGCTTAGCGGTGTGCTTGATTTTAGTTTAACATATAGCCAAAAACCGTCAGATAATAGAACTGAAGAAGAAGTAAGAGCTGATTTACAAGAATATTTGGAAACAGAGGCAGATGTACATATAACTGATAAAAAAATAAAGATTCGACAAACTAAACATGATTATCCATTGAAATGGAATAAGTGCGGATCATTACGAGTTCACTCTTACAAAACACAAGTGTTAGATTTGCATATGGGGTTACTTGGAGAAATTGTTTATTATCTAAAGAGCTGTAACAACAAGAAACATCTATGGAATTTTCTTTTTGGAATATTAGAGGGAGATGGCTCTGTTAGGGGTGGAAATCAAAGATTTGGTGTTGGTTTTACGTGTCATGAAACTGATGAAATAATTAGGCAATCACTAGATAAATTACAAATTAAATATACTGTTGATTTATCTAGGGTTAGAAATAGAACTGGTTCTGGAATTCAGATAGATTTTTACCTTTTTGAGGTTCTCAGTAATTTAAACTTGCTGTGTCACGATCTTTTCAAGTATTATCCCAAGAGAAGAAAGATGTTCATAGAACGACTGTTAAAACAATCCACTGTTCGGTATATCATGGGTGAAATAAATCATTTGTCTCCTATATCAAGAAGATTCATCTCTGAAAATACTATTCAACTAGATTTAATAAAAGAAACTCTAAAAAAACTTGTCTTGGAATTATCAGAAGAATTTAAATCCATAAACACATTAATTTAACTTACAATCTTTAGTTAGAAAGTCATTGAAAGAGTAAAAGAATTATCTGACTCACAAAACTGTAATACTTTTACTTAGGTTTCTTGGTGTATCGATTGAACACCCTTTTCTCACTGCTGTATAGTATGCTAGTAGTTGCATTGGTATCACATAAGGTATTGTAGTTATCATTTCTGAGTACCCTTTTGGTATCTCTATTTTCCACTTCACCAGTTCTCCTATCTCTTTATCCCCTTTTTCTATTACCCCTATTGTTTTCGCTCCTCTCGCTTTCATTTCCATTATACTTCCAATCATCCTCTTATGCGTTTGATCTTTCGGTGCTATGAAAACTACTGGATAGTCTTCTTCAATGAGGGCAATCGGCCCATGCTTTGATTCTCCTGCAGGATAAGCTTCACTATGAATGTAAGCAATTTCTTTCATCTTCAAAGCCCCCTCTTTTGCTGTTTGAAGGTTTATACCTTTTCCTAAGTAAAAACTACTGTTCTTTTCAGCGAACCATGAAGCTATCCGGTTTGCAAGAGCTTCATTACGTACTATTGTTTGTTTGACAATTGAGGGTATTTTTTTGTAGAGTCTTCGTGCTTCATCGTATTCATTGTTTCCAAGC
>BPTM01000207.1 GCA_023705945.1 Candidatus Heimdallarchaeota archaeon | reverse complement strand
ATAGTTGAGCCTGATGTGAGCGCTGTACTTACTGGATTTAAGGAAGGAAATTATGATCTAATGGACTCTTTAAGCATTTTCCCAGAAGAAAGAAGAGATATGGAACAAGATTCTCAATTTACGGTATATTCTAGATCTGCCAATTCATTTTCCTTCCTAGCATTTAACTTACGAAGATCGTTCATTGGAGGTGACTCCAATTTTATCTACTTAGAAGAAATAGGAAAAGAAGAGTATACAAAAGGAACTGCTGTTAGAAAAGCTATCTGTTATGCTATTAACCGTGAAGAATTAAATCAAGAAATTCACAATGGATACTATTTAGTTACTCATAGTGTTATTCCTTCTTCATGGGAATATTGGTATGATAATGATGTTGTAAAATATGATTATAATCTCACTAAAACTTCCGAATGGTTTACCGCAGCAGGGTTTATTGATACTCCCACAGCTACAAGTTCACTTTCTTCAATCTTTTATGCTATTATTTTGATTATTCTCAGTTCAAATCATAAATTGAAGAACTTGTTTAGTGGCAATAAGCGGAGAAATCAACAAGATATATTGTAATAGGTTTTTCAGAGAAAAAATTAAGCAACAAGATTAAAAAACAGGAAAGTGAAATTAATTAATCAGATGATAAAAATGAAGAAGTTTGGAGTGATATTATTCTTAAGCTTTCTTTTTTATCCATTAAATTTTAATAACACTAATGCAAATATTAGTCCTTATTCAGATCAAATTATCATTGATGACTTTTCTACGATGATTTCAAATGTTGATATAACTTATTCAATAACAGTTTCAAGAGTTAGTTTAACAATATTTGTTGAGTACAGACAGGTTGTTGAATCGACCAGTTATTTTTTTGACAATGTACAACTTTATGGAGATCACTCTGAAATAATCGTAACAGATGAGTGGAATAGAAATCTCCTTGTTTCATCCTATTACAATGTTAGCACAGGTTTCACAAACGTTTCATATAAACTACCGGAGATACTTAATCTAGGAGATACTTATAATATTGCTTTGATATCTAGTTACCAACCATCTGTTGAAAGTAACAATTTCATTCTAAATTCAAGCTTATCTTGGACGCAAAACATCTCTGTCTATTCAATTAAGGCCTACATTGATCCAAACTTAGTGTTGCGATCTAGCTCTCCTCCTGCTCACTCAACTAGTGTTGTAAATCAAAGGTTGGAATTATCTTGGGAATTGTCTAATATAGATAGTTTTGTCTTAATGCTAATATATGAGATCAATCTTGAATATTTACCTATATTGGTCACTCCAAACTCTTGGGATCTTGGAATTATTCCTAAAAGCCAATCAAGTATTGTAAAACAATATGTGATAACAAATCTTCTGAATATCCCAGTTAATGTATCTATATTGTCAGATGAAACATGGGTAGATATACAGAAATCTATTACTCTTTTACCCTTAGCTGAAGAATTCATTGATGTAGAAATAGATATATCTAGAATCGGTGAATTTGAAGGAATAATAACCTTTTTGACCAATGTATCTCTCTATGCTTATTTGGAATGTATTATCACATTTACTGTAAATAATTATATCCAACCTTTAACAATTGCTTCTATTATATTATCTGTTCTTTCTACATTTCTAATTATTGGTTCAACATTGCTCTTTCTTAATTGGAGGAAGTTGAAGAAGCTGGATGTAGTATCTAAAAAACTTATGGAAACCTATTCCTTCGACCAAGAAAAATTATCATCTATTCTTAAAGAAACTGAGATGAAAGTCTTTAATGAAATAGTTACAGATCCAGGAACAACACAAATCACGATTGCTAATGCATTAGACCTCTCTAAAGCTAGTATATCGCGAATTATAACTAAATTGGAAAATAAAGAGCTAATCGTAAAAAGGAATGTGGGAATGTCAAATCAGCTATATGTAAATAACAAATCAGAAATTTTTGAATTCATCAGAAAGAAATAATACCTTCTTGATCAATAATTCTTACTTTTAGTGTATTTATTTTGACACATAATAAATAATCTATATTCGCAAAAAAAAGGTAAAAATCAAGGATAAATTCTATTCCTTGTTCTTGGGAAGGGTTGTGTTTCTTGAATAGCATCTAGTCCACATATCCACCATGTAAGCCTTTCAGCTCCTAAACCAAAACCAGAATGGTAAACTGATCCATACTTACGTAAATCTATGTACCACTCATAATCTTCAGTTGACCAACCTTCTGCAATAATTCTTTCTACTAATGTTTTTAGAACATCTTCTCTCTGACCACCGGTGATTATCTCACCAAAGCCTTCTGGAGCCATGAGATCAGCTGAAT
>BPTM01000206.1 GCA_023705945.1 Candidatus Heimdallarchaeota archaeon | reverse complement strand
TCATCTTTAGAACGGAGAGGAGGTGCAAGAAGGAATAAGTTCCCATTTTCAGTGGCGTAAACTTCTTTGGTAAGATAGAAATACTGGGGACAACTCTCTATGAAAATATTGTGCTGTAAAAGCTCAGAGTATTTCTCTTTTAGAAGATCTAAAGAAGAGCCACAGGTAACATGGACGATATAGATCCTTCCCTTAAGCTCTGCTACCATTTGTGCAAGTTTCTCAATTTCTTCTATTTCTGCTTCTTTTGGTCTTGAATTTTCATAAACGGCTGTATTATCTTCAACTCTGGAATTTAGTATAATTTCATCATTTTCAGCATGAAATAAAATCAAAGAACCAAATAAACCAGAATTTGTAATGAATTCACTAATTTTTTCATAAGAACATCTACGATTTGATTCAGAGTAGGTTGTAAATAATTTAATTGAGGGAATACCATTTTTGATTGAAGTAGTAACAAGTTTTTTTACATCATCTTTGAAATTACCAACTGTAGTATGGAAACTATAGTCTATGAATGATGATTCCGCCTCCTTATGCTTTTGCTGAAGTTTTTCATCAAATTCTTCAACAAAGTTAATCGGTTCAAGGAAATCTATAAATGTTGTAATTCCACCAAAAGCAGCAGCTTTTGACGCACTTGTATAATCATCACTTGATCTGAATTCTCCTAGATCAAGGTTGATGTGTACATGTGGGTCAATGAAACCAGGAAGGACTAGTTTATTTGTACAGTCTACAGTTTTTTTACATGGTAGGATTTTTCCAGAAGGAACGATTTTGGTGATTTTTTGATCAGATATATAGATATCTTCGCGATAAAAATTGCCATTACGGTATATAGAACCATTTACAAGGCTCATGTCATATCTGAAATCCTCTTTCACGAACTAACACTATCTTACTTTCATATTAATATTGTCTTTTTTGAAAGAAAATGATCAAACTTTTTCGAGAATATACTTATTAACACAAAATAAAAGGATTCATAATGAATGAAATAGATAATTCTGATAAAGAAATTGTTTCAGGTAAGAAGGGTATTTTATCTTTACCAGGTTTTCCCATTGTTATAGGGTGTATTGGTAAAAATCTTATAACTGTAGCTGCAATTAGTATGGTTTCATTTGATAATCCTCCTTTAATTATGATCGGAATTGTTCCCCAAAGATATTCATTTGAACTGATAAAAGAAGTAAAGGATTATTCAATAAACATCCCCACAACTGAACTTATAGATGATGTGAAGCATATCGGAAAAATTTCCGGTAGAGATGTTGAAGATAAATTTAAAGCAACAGGTCTTACACCTGTAAAAGCTTCAAAAATAAGTTCATATCTAGTAAAAGAATGTCCTGTTAATCTAGAATGTAAGGTTGTTCATACTCTTGATTTAGGGGGAACGCATACGTGGTTTGTTGGTGAAGTAGTAGCTACTCATTTAGCTAAAGATTATGATCGGTCTAAAGCATTCATGTTCTGGCCTGGACAATTTAGATATGTTGGCGATGTAATCGAAACCTGAAAGGAGCTCTTTGAGTCATTCAATGTGTTCCATAACAGGTTGTGATTGTTTACAACTAAATTAATCACATTGTCCGCAGGTTAGGAGAGCAGTTTTAAGTTCGTCTCATGTTGAATAAAAAAAAGTTTTTAAAGAAAAATTAGTATTGGCAGAGCAATAAGATTAGTTTTAAAGAAATTAGTCAAAACTATAAAGGAGAAAGATTATGAGAAGTTTTGTAGGGCGTGACATTATATCATTAAAAGATTTTGAACGCCATGAATTTGAGCGAATATTTGAGGTTGCAGATAAATTAGCCCCGATAGCTCGCAACAGGAAAAATGTAGATTTATTGAAAGAGAAAGTAATGGTAACTGCTTTTTATCAACCTTCAACTAGGACTCGTTTAGCTCACGAAACAGCCATGCTTCGATTGGGTGGTAAGGTGACAGGATTTTCTGACGCTAAAATGACCCGCGCAGGCGACTTTTATATGGAATCCATCAAGGATACTTTCAAGATGCTCGAAAATTACGGGGATGTCATCGTTATGAGGCATTTCCAGAAAGGCGCTCCCAAAGAAGCTGCTAAATGGGTAAGTGTCCCTATTATTAATGGTGGTGATGGTTGGGGAGAGCATCCTACACAGATCCTCACTGATCTCTATACAATTTACAAAGAAAAAGGTCACTTAGACGGATTAAGGTGGGTAGCTGTAGGTGATATGAGAATGCGTACAATGCACTCACTTGGTCATGCTTTAACACAGTTCGACTGCCCAATCACTTTCATATCACCAAAAGACATGGAACTTCCTAATGAATACCGTGAAGATTTCAAACGTAACGGTCTGGACTTTACTGAAGGTAATGATGTTCGCACAGTTATCGCAGATGCTGATGTGATCCTTGTTGAACCAGTAGTTCAGCCTGATTATACCAAATCCCGTGATGAAAGAGATGGTGATGTTGCACTAACTCCACCTGAATTCCAAATCACCAAAGAACTTTTGGAAACCAAAGCAAAGTCAGACGCAGTATTACTCCACTCATTGCCCCGTATGGATGAAATTCCTCCAGATGTGGATCAAACCCGCTGGGCTCGTTACTGGAAGGAAGGCCATAACGGTGTTGTAATGCGCATGGCTCTTCTAGCCCTGGTTTTAGGTGCAGAGGAGTAGGTGATCATAATGATATCTGATTTACGAGGTCGTGACTTAATCGGCGACCTAGACTTTACAAAAGAAGAAGTGGAAACCGTCTTGGAAGTAGCCTGGGATCTTAAGAAAAAACGAGCCCTTGGTGAAAGACACGCTTTGCTTTTGGATAAAACTCTCTGTATGCTGTTCTTCTTCTCAAGCACACGCACTCGGGCTTCTTTTGAGTCAGGAATGGCGCAACTAGGAGGACAAGCCACATTTTTGGAGAGCCGCACAACTCAGGTTTCTCATGGAGACACAGAAAAAGAACTAGGAGAAATCCTTGGAAGGTATTATGATGGTATTGCCATTCGACATTGTGATTGGGGAGTAGGAAACAAGTACATAAATAACGTAGCATCAGCCTCACGCTCACCTGTTTTGAATATGCAGTGCGATATTTATCATCCTCACCAATGTTTGGCTGATATCATGACTATTTTTGAGAAAAAAGGACGTGATTTAAAAGGAAAGAAAATTGTTGTATCATGGGCATACGCTTCCTCCTACTTGAAACCAATTTCTGTTCCACAGTCTTTGATTCTACAGATGCCTCGCTTTGGTTTAGATGTCACCCTGGCTCATCCACCTGAATTTAAGTTGATGCCAGAGATTATGAAACAAGCCCATGAACAGGCAGATAAATTTGGTACCAAATTCGAGGTTGTTGACAGCATGGAAGAAGGTTTCAAGGACGCAGATATCGTCTATGCGAAGTCTTGGGGACCCTTACTCACAACACAGGATCCAACTGAAGGTAAAAAAATTCAGGATCAATACAAGGATTGGATTACTGATTCTAAGAAAATGGCTCTTGCAGACAAAGATGCGATTTATATGCATCCGCTTCCTGCTGATCGCGATGTAGAAGTTACAAGTCAAGTAATGGATGGTCCCCAATCAGTGGTTTTTGATCAGGCTGAAAATCGGATGCATGCGCAGAAAGCAGTAATGGCACTAACAATGCGGTAGGAGATACAAATGTCAGAACAGAAAAAAGTAGCAGTTGTTGCGATTGGTGGAAATTCACTCATCAAATCCAAGCAGAATCAAACTGTACAAGATCAATATAAAGCTACCCAGGAAACTGCAATTCATCTGGTAGATATGATTGAAGAAGGCTGGGATATTGCAATAGGACATGGCAATGGACCCCAAGTTGGATTCATTTTACGACGAAGTGAAATTGCCCATAAGGTGGAAGGTATGCATGAACTGCCCCTTGATGTTTGCGGAGCTGACAGCCAGGGCGCTATCGGTTATGCTCTACAGCAGAATATCCAAAATGAGCTTAAAAAAAGGGGAATTAATAAACCGGCAGCGACAGTGATCACCCAAGTCCGGGTAGACCCAAATGACCCTGCTTTCCAGACACCTGCTAAACCCATTGGAACATTCATGGAAGTAGAAGAGGCGGAAAAAAGGAAAGAGGAATTAGGTTGGAATGTAGTTGAAGATGCTGGTCGTGGATGGCGTCGAGTGGTAGCATCCCCGTTACCTGTGGAAATATTGGAATTGGAAGCCATCAAAACGCTAATTGATTCTGGAACAGTTACAATTACTGTGGGTGGTGGAGGAATACCAGTTATTGAGACCGATCAAGGAGTAGAGGGGACTGCAGCAGTAATTGACAAAGATTTTGCATCTGCGTTCCTGGCCAATGAAATTAATGCGGATATGCTTTTAATTTCAACTGCTGTTGAAAAAGTTTCTTTAAATTTTGGTAAACCTAATCAAGTAGAGTTAGATCAGCTCACCGTTGCTGAGGCAAAAAAGTACCTAGAGGAAGGAACTCACTTTGCCAAAGGTTCGATGGAACCAAAAATTAAAGCTATCGTTCAATTTTTAGAACAGGGTGGTAAAGAAGCTCTGATTACTAATCCTGAAAACATCAGTCGGGCTTTGAAGGGTAAAACAGGAACTAGGATCGTTCCTTAACTTTTTTTACTATTTCTTCTTTCTTTTTACCATCTTAATTATTTTCTTGCTATTGGCAGCTCGAAACGCCATTTACCATCATATTGGTATAGAGCTCCTGCAACTGCTCCAGCTGTTGGCACAAGACCAATTTCTCCCACTCCTTTTGATCCAAACCCTCCTACTTCCTCAGGTTCTTCTATTAGAATAACTTCAACCTCTGGCATATCCTTTGCTTTGATTATTTGAATATCTCTCATTCTTAGTGAGTCTGGCACTCCATTTGTTGTTGGGAAATCTTCCGAAAGTGTATGCCCTAGACCCATGTGAATTCCCCCCTCAAACTGTCCAGCACATGCCATGGGGTTGATAGCTTTTCCAACATCATGAGCCGCTACCATTTTGGTAAGTTTACCCTCTTCATTCAAGATAGCCATTTGAACAGCGTGACTGAACGCTAAATGTGTTATAGGATTATCAGTTTGAGTGCCAGGTTTGACTGTAAAATTGCTAATATATTCTCCGTGGAACTCTTTACCAGCTAAATCTTTGAGGGATTTTGTTTGAAGAGCAATTGCAAGTTTTTCTGCTGCAAATTTAGCTGCCATTGTATCCAAAGCTGTGCCTCTAGATGCAGTTGTCATTCCACACTTGGTTTTTGGGTAACTAATTGATTTAACATCCATCTGTTTAGGTGAGATGTCAGTAACTTCTGTTACAACTTGTGTAAGAACGGTAAACAATCCTTGTCCCATTTCTGTAAACCCAGTTAAGATTTCAAGGTGTTCATTTTCGAGGACTTTAATGAGAACCCTCCCAGTATCCTCCAAACCATTACCAATTCCTGTATTCTTTATCCCACAAGCTATCCCAATTGGGCCTTTAGAATTCTTATAGATGTCTTTAACAGCATCTAGACATTGTTGCATTCCATTGATGGTCTTTGTCATCTTTTGACCTGTTGCAAACCTTTGACCTTCTCTAAGAATATTTCTCTCCCTTATATCGTAATCATCAATTTCAATCCCATCTTTCTTCATCTTCTCGACTATCATGTTGAGACATGTTTCAATGGCAAAGGAGGTTTGGTTGACTCCGAAACCTCTCATCGCTCCACAGGCGGGATTATTTGTATAAACAGCCTTTGCATCTACATCAATATTAGGGACGTAATATGGTCCACAACAATGTCCTGCCGCACGTTCTGCAACCTTTGCTCCTACGGACGCATAAGCTCCAGAATCAGCTATTAATCGGAGCTTTACAGCTGTTAGTTTTCCATTTTCATCTGCTCCTACTTCATAATCCATAGTCATTGGGTGTCTCTTAACGCTCATAAGAAGGGACTGTTCTCTTGTAAGAACTGTTTTCACAGGTTTCTTCAAAATCATGGAAGCCATTGCAGTTTGTGCTTGACATGTAAGATCCTCCTTTCCACCAAAAGCACCACCATTAGAAACAAGTTCAACGATAACTAGTTCTTTTTTTAATCCGAGTGCTTCTGCAATCTGTCTTTGGTCTTCATGAACTCCTTGTCCCTGACTATATAGATGAACCCCCTTTTCTGTTGGGAATGCTAAGCAACTTTCTACTTCCATGTAAGCATGCTCAATTCGTTGAGTTTTGAAACGCTGTTTTATTACGTATTTAGAATTATCCAAAGCACTCTTAACATCTCCTCTTCCAAAAAATGTATGACCAAGCAAATTGCCTTTTTCATGTATTTTTTCTGCAGAAGGTAATAGAGCTTTTTCTGGATCAATAATTGGTTCAAGTATTTCATAATCAACCTTTATTTTCTCAAGAGCTGCTCGGGCATGAACCATGGAATCAGCTACAATCATTGCAAGCACATCACCTACATATCTTGTAGATTCTCCTTCAGAAATAAAAATAGGCCAATCTGGTATGATGTGACCAACCATCCTTTCCCCAGGTACATCTTTAGCTGTAAATACTTCTATCACTCCACAAGCTTCCTTAGCTTTTGATGTGTCAATTTTGATTACTTTAGCACGTGGATACTCACTGAGCAACAAAGCTCCATGAAGCATTTCATTCATTTCCATATCTGCGATATAGGGTTTTCTACCTAGAGCCATATCCACTCCACGATAACGATGAGCATTAGAACCTACTCCATTCTTTTTCGGTTCATACTCCCTTTTTAGACCATATTTTTCTCCAAAAAATTCGCTTCTTCGAGGTGGTCCTGATATGTCATCGTCCTTTGGATTCCAATGTTCTTCAGCTGTTTCCATAGCATCAAGAATTCGTTGATAGCCTGTACATCGGCAGAGATTTCCAGTTATAGCTTTTGCTTTTTCTTCTCTTGTAGATGTAGGATGTTGATCGAGAAAAGATTTAATTCGAAGAACAAGTCCAGGAGTACAGAACCCACATTGTATAGCTCCTTCTTTAACAAAGGACTTTGATAGAATATCTTGTTCAATTTTGTCAAGTCCTTCAATAGTGATAATTTCTTTACCCTCAATAGATGCTGGTTTCTGCTTACAGGAAACCATAGCTCTACCATTAATTAGAACAGTACAAGCTCCACAAGTACCCTGACCTGAACAACCATCTTTACAACTTTTAATGTTACAAACTTCTCTGAGTACATCAAGCACACTCATTCCCTCTTCATAATTAGCAGTAGTTTCTTTTCCATTGAGAGTAAAGGTTACATTCATTTTATTTCCTCATATTCTTTCCAATCTTCACGTGTATTGAGGTTCCGTGTAATATTTTTATCATTAACAGATATAATCTTTGCTTTCTTTAGGTCTATTTGCTTGTAGATCTCGAAATCCAGTCGAGAATCGGATTTACATGAAATGAGATGTTGCATAAACTTCTTTGAAATAAGAACAGGGTGACCCTTTTTTCCTTGGAATTCAGGAATTGTGACTGCGATATCTGAGGAACCTAATGAATTTGATAACTCTTCCCAAACATCTCTACCTGGGCAGGGCACATCAATAGGAAAAATGAAAACTCCCGATACCACACCAGATTGCACCTTTTGCATTCCACATTGTATTGATGAAAATTGCCCTCTCTCTGGAGATGGATTTGTTGTAAATTCTACTCCATTAAGCTCAGGAACTTTTTCATGGTAGAGTCTGTAATCTTTTCCGAGTACAACGATAATCTCTGATAATCCTATCTCAGACATTTGTTCTATTTGATGGACAAGGAAAGGTTTACCTCGATAGTTAAGAAGCCCTTTCGGTTCTCCCATCCGTTTTGAATCTCCTCCTGCTAAAATGATAACTGGAAGGGTTCTGAAATCAAGATTCATTAGTTCATACCTAGTTCTATTTAACTTGTTGTAAACCATCTAGAGAAACAATTACTAAAGATTTCTATTTCTCTCTTATTATTTTAAAAACAACTGGATTTTTGTAATCAGGACAACAAACAGTTATACTATCAGGATCTTCTTCCCAATGAAAGCTTCCACCAATTTGTATACTTAGAGCATATGGATAGAGTGAATGCAAAGCAGCAGTACATATCTTCCCTTTTTCACTTGGATAATCAAATTTATCCCCAATTTTATGACCATAATTACATTTTCCAGTTAGCAATATGTCAACTATTTCTATAGTAACTTTCTGTTGTTCAGGCATAATATCTCTACCTTATTCTTCTTTCTTCGGAACACTGTATAATTTTTCTCTGATATCCTGATCTGTCCAACCTGTTATTCGCTTGAAAATCCAGATAACTTGTCCTAAATGGTTACTTTCGTGATTTAATAAACCAGAAATCTTCTTGAATCTTGGGCTATCACCAAAATCAGATTTGTGTATTTCATTTTCTTCTTCAGCAGTCATTTTTGCGATCCCTTCGGCAATAATCGAAGATATCCTGAGGAATTCTTTTTCAATTTCCTCTAAAGAGAATGAATCTTCGGGTTTTTCTCCATATTTAGTTGCCAATGTACTTTCTTCGAAATCAATGTTAGGAACAAGAGTTTTGAACCAATTCAGAACTGCAAGATTATGCCGAAAAATGAGCTCTGCAGACCATGTGTCTTCAGTAAAAGATTTGTGGAAAACATCCTTAGGAGCTAGTTTGAACAGTTTAAAGTAATCATTTCTATCTTTTTCAACTAATTTGTAATATTCTGATAAGTTAAACATGGATGTTCAAGGTACTACCAATATTTAAAATATTCTCATTAAAGGAAAATTGATGATTCATCCAGTCATTATTAGATTTGAAATCCAAATCCCCCAGTAAATGATAATTAAAACAACACCAATTATGCTAGGGATTTTCTTTTTCTTTTTTAGTAGTTTTATTGCTGATATATTTACAGCTGCAAAAATAACCATGAAAATTATACTTGCGGCCATTGCTACCACATCTAGTTGGAATAGTAAAACAATGATAATACTCATTATTCCTGAAAGAGCTATAGCTCTCATTGGAACTCGAGTTTTAGGACTGATCTTTGCAATTGCTTTAGGTATAATTCTTTCATGAGATAGCATGTAAGAAAGTCTAGAAGATCCTAGTAATGTTGCATTTATGGCTGAAGCTGCTGAGATTATAGCTGCAAAAGCCATGATTCCAGCTCCTGCAACTCCCAAGAATCTACCAGCTGAATGAGTAAGAATAACCTCTCCAATATCTTTCAAACTCTCATTGTGTCCTAACACACCAACGGTTATTACCGCTACTGAGACGTATAAGATTAGAACTATGATTATTGAAATGTACATGCCGAGTTTGAGGTCTTTCTCCGGATTTTTCATTTCTTCAACAGAGTTGGATAAAATCTCAAAACCTTCCATTGAAACGAAGATAAGAACAGAACTTGCTATTAGAGGAAAAGCACCATTAGGTAAGAAAGGAACAAAATTTGAACTTTCAACTGCAAAAAGACCTACTATAATATAAAGAATTAAAATTGCAACTTTGATGAGAACTAGTATATTTTGAGCTCGACTGGATTCTTTTACTCCTAGCATGTTCAACCCTATGAAAATTAAAATGCTGAGAAACTGAAAAATAAAAGCCGAAACAGATATCCCAAAAAAAGGCATAATGCTGTCGCCAAAAAGAGGCCAAACTGCACCTAAGTATCTACCAAAAGTCATAGCATAGAGACCTACAGAAAAACTATAACCAAACCAAAGGAGAATACCAAGAGATCCTGATAACCATTTCTTCTTGAAAGCTTCTTGAACATAGATGAAAGCCCCTCCTGCTCTTGGATGCTTGAGTGCTAAATGCACATAACTATAGGCTGTAAAAGTACTAACTATACCTGCTAATAAGAATGCTAAAAAAGCGGCAGGACCTGATTCATATATAACTAATCCAAGGACACTGAAAACTCCACCACCAATTAAGGCACCAACGGCTATCCCAAGAGCTTCTTTGAGCCCAAGCTCTTTGGATAATTCCACGACACCATTGTTGTGGTTTGTATTATTGTCTTCTGGCATGAGTATCCCATTTTATGAGCAAAATTCTGTGAGGAATTTAAGAATGTTATGGTAATTGGAATATTAAATTCGTTACTTAAGTGGCTTTTAAATACTAAATTCTTAGGTTAGAAGGCTTAGATAGGTGAAAAGTTTTCTTTGTCAAATAGTAATAAGTACCATATAAGTTAAGAAAAGGAAAATTGATGAACCAAGTAAATACCAGAATAATTTATTATTCCAGGTGCGTATGTATCTTCCAAGATTAAAACCAAATGGTATTAAAGAAAAGATAAGATAAATGAAGAAGAAAGGAGCAAGAATTTCAAGACCTAAATAGAAGATTGGAAACGGAATAAGTATGCCTGATAGTTTGAAAATGACAAAAAGCAATGCTATTGTCTGCCAAACTAGAATCCATAATACTCCACTTAAAGCAACCTTTCCTCTATTCTTATTATCAGTTCCATATTCCTTAAAAACTAAAAAATTGGGTGTCATGATAATAGGTAGAAAAATGCTTACTATTCCTATCAACATCCCTTGTAACCATAATGTTTGTGTTGCACGTATTCCTAGTTTTTTTGCATAAAGAGTTTCAACAATCATGTGACCAGAATAGACAATACTGATACTTATCAGATATCCAATCACTAATAATAGAAACATATTAGGCCAGATTTCAATGTTTAGCTTTTGTATAACAGTAAGGTCAAATAAAGTACTCAAACCTACTATAATTAGAAAATAAATTGAAGCAATTATAATGTTAATAAAATTGTATTTGAGTGAAAATAGAGTGAACATTGCTGATCTAAATAGAAATCTGTCTTGTGGTTCTACATATTTTGACTTCATCTCTAAGTCTCTTGCAGTGTAAAGACCTTTTTGCTTTTTTGATTTGTCTTTTCTTTTTTTAATCTCTTCTTTATCTTCTACTTTTTTCTTTGGTGATAGTTTGGCTTTTTTATATTCCTCAGTTTGATACAAGCCAATTCTTGGACAATCATGTTGTTCAGGTAATCTGTGTTTAGCACAAAAGGCTTGACTACATAACTTACATTTGAAAGGTAAAGATTCCTCTTCTTCACATCCAAGAAATGAGCAGTTTTTCATTTTCATGTATTAAGTTGTGTTAGTACTTAAAGTATTTCCTTCACAACATGTGATGAATACAAACTCCAGTGTTCAGAAGTTTATCTCGAATTTTGCTGGATAGTGGCTTGGAAAGTTTTTGGAAAAAATTTCTTTGTTTTGATTTCCCAATAATCACAATATCAGGTTCATCTTTGCTAAATATGAACTTTAAAGAAGATTGGATTTTATGACCAATGACAAATTTTGGTTTAATAATCTGTCCAAAAACCTTAGAATAGTTGTCCATGTAGTCTTTGAAGATTTTTTCTTCCTTCTTAATCTCTTTCTCATCCCTAGCTTCCCTTAGCGGAATAAGTTCAGGAACTCTCGAGATGTGATAAACTTTAATCTTAGCTCCTTTCTGAGGAGCTGCAATTGCTGAAGCCCACCTTAAAAGAAAAGGATCTCTTCTAGAATAAGGTAGGAGAACTGCAACGTTCTTCAATTTGTCACTCATTTTCTTGATTCTTGGAGGAAAGACCTGTAGAACCTCTGTGTGAATCTCTGGGATTATAGTGCTAGAAATGCTTTTTACTGCGATTTTATCAAAAACTGTTGGTCTTCTTCTACTAGACATTATAACTAAATGGTGCTTATGTTTTTCCCAATAATCAATAATTGTCTGGGTAACATTTTTGTTGTTTTTGATAACCAAATCATGCTCTATTTCGTATTTTGCTAATTTTTTAAGATAATTGTCAATATTCTTACCCGGATCTGCTCCAACATGAAGAAGATCAATATGAGCACCATATTCATGAGCAATATAGAATGCCAGCTCTAAACCCATACATTCGAATTCTTTACCACCGTATGGAACTAGAACTCGGTCCAGATTAAGAAAAAACTCATCTTGATAATCAGGGTGTAAATTCTTAGATATACTTGCCATTCTCTTGTTCGATTCCGTAATACTTTCATCTAATATAAAGATTATCCAAACTCAAGAATCAGCTGTTTTCACGAAGGTCGATGATATCTTCAGCGGATGGTCCAGTGCCAATTAGCGACACTTTAACTTTGGTTTCTTCCTCAATGCGATCAATGAAATCTTTTGCTTCCCCTTTGATCAAGTCTATATTATTTGCTTTAGCAGTATCTGGATACAATATATCAAATTTAGTTAGTGCAATCTGTGTTGCTCCATTCAACCTAACAGCTTTTCTAGCTAAATCATAATTGAAGGGAGCTGCCCTTCTCAGTCTACCAGTAACTGCACCATATTCAGTCCATCCTCTTCTTTCAGTTTCCTCAACACTAAGTTCTCCAGGGAGTTTCCCAGTTCCAACTCTGGTTACAAATGATTTCAAAACAACTATCACGTCTGTTACCTTGGTTGGTCCAACACCTAGATCAGAGCAGATTGCAGCTGCTGAAACATCCTTTGATGTAACATACGGATAACTTCCATGGAACAAGGATAGTAGGATAGCTTGGCTTCCTTCAGCAATTACTTGGTTTCCTTCATTTAAAGCATCATCAATTTCTACGCTAACATCTGTCAAATAGGGCTTAAGTTCAGGAATCTCTCTAGCAAGTTTCAATTTTCTCAGTACTCTATCCATGTTTGCAGGTCCACAACCACTTCCAGTTGATCCAATCTTTCCTTCAAGATGAGCATCAGTTGAATCAATCTCTATATGATTTGGTTCTATGATCCCTGATTGGAAGTCAACCCCTAGTCTGTCTTTGGTTTTAGTGACTTCAAGTTCTTTAAGTAACACTTGAGGATTAATAAGCACTCCTGCGCCAATAACCAGTCTGATTTTTGGATTTATGAAACCTGAAGGAACAAGTCGAAGTTTGTATTTTTTTCCTTCAAATTCAATCGTGTGACCCGCATTAGGCCCAACACCAGCACGTGCAACCATTGCAGGGTCATCAGCTATAGCGAGATAAGAAAGTATTTTTCCCTTCCCTTCATCTCCCCAAAACCCACCACAAACAATTGAAAATGACATACACGTGACAAATTAGGTACTTATTGTTAAATATTGTTACAAAAACTGAGAAAATCAGAAAAACTAATAAACACCCTTTCATGTGTTTTCATACCTATGTCCATATTTGGTGCAGCTAAAATAGTTTTATTGGGTGATTATGCTACTGGAAAAACTACCTTGAAACGTTCTTTCATGGGTTTGCATCTGGATGAAAAATACATGAGTACTTTGGGTGTAGATTTAGCTACACACAAATATATGGATGAAGACATGGAAATAACTTTTCAGATATGGGATATGGGTGGTCAGAAGGAGTTTCAAGAAATTAGAATCAAGCAATATGTTGGAACTGAAGGTGGTCTTCTAGTTTTCGATAAAAGCAGACCTGAGACCTTTGCTAATCTAATTGAATGGTTGGAGGAACTTAATTCTGCAATAGACTATAAAATCCCCTTATTGATTCTTGGAAATAAGCATGATCTTCTAGAGTATGAACAAAATCAGCTTTTTGATGAGCAATCCAAAAACTTTCTTAGTGAGTTTAAAAATAAATTTAAGAATATTGATCTCTTAGAATACTTCTCAACATGCGCTTTAACTGGTGGTAATGTCCACGACGCTTTTCTTAGATTAGGTCGTATTATTATCAAAAAGAAGAGCAATGAGATGAAAATTTAAAAGAACGACAAAAAGAAAGTATTAAAATAGGGAACCTCAAAATCGATTACGAGAGCTGGTTAATTGTATGGCTAATGGTGAAGAAATTCTAAGCATCTTGACAATGCTGATACCTATTATACTTTTCATAGGGTTGTACATTGCATTTTATATTTGGGGAAAAATAGCAAACAAAAAGAAAAAGGAAGCTTATTTTGATGATGTCTTAACAGCATTGGATCCTTACATTACCAATTATGCTAGAAAAGATCCAAACGATAGACAAGTAGAGATAAGATGCCAACTAAACGAGGATTTTTTGCTTAAAAGCGCATCAGTGTGGCTAATTCTCTTACCTAGAACTAGTTTTCCAACAATGCTAGTTGATGGACTGTTCTATAGAAACAAAGATTCATTTGGAATTGCAGCAAACTTTCAGGATAAACCTAGAGTAGTTTTTGAGATGATACCTTATCGTCTCAAATCAGCTATAAGAAAGGATTTTGATTATCTTGTTGAACTTGACGATATTCCAACCCCTAATCTTGAAGTCAATAGTAAATTCCTTATAAAGTCAAATAGAGCAAGAGCTGTAAAACAACTAATTAGCAGTAAAATGTTCATAAGAAGCTTGGAGGATTATCCAAAGGAATTACAATGGATTTCTATAAGGACTGATGAACCTAATTTCGAGATGAAATTTAATTTAACAAAGAAACCAGCGGATTTACTACATTTAACAAAGTTTGCTATGACAACTTTGAAGTTCTTCTCTAGAGTTACTGAGAAAACAAAGGACCTGCCCATTCCTGTTATTCTGAAGAAAGAAGTTAAGAAATTGGATGAAAAGGAGAAACAAAAGCAGGAGAAAGAGAAAGAAAAATACATGAAGGAAAGGGAGAAAAGAAGAGAAAAAGAAAGGAAAATCGAAGAAAAAGAAGCAAAGAGACGAGTAAGAAAAGAAGAAAAAGCAAGAAATAAAGGAAAATAATCTCTACTATTTCTTCTATCAATTTCTTATACCATTTTTTGTTGAAATTCAACGTTTTAACAAATTATTTATATAAAAGACCTTTTAGTTTTCTTGTAAGTAACATAATTTACACCTTATTACAATTATTGTATCTATTCTGTGTCAAATTAAAGGAATGAAATTATATGCTAAAAAGTTCTATGAAAGTTATAGTTGACAGTACTTGTGATCTCCCGGAAGAATTAGCTAAAAAATATGATATTGATATTGTGCCAGTTTATGTTCATCACAATAATGAAATTTTTGCTGATAGAATCGATATTACTCCTGCTGAATTTTATGAAGTTTTAAGAAATGCTGATAAATTACCAACTACTTCAGCAACAAGCCCAAAAGATTTTCTAGATAAAATTAATGAAAATATGAAAAATTATTCATCAATCTTCATCACTACTATATCTTCAAAACTTTCAGCTACATATCAATCAGCTCGAATTGTAGTTAAGAGAATTAAGGATAAGAGAATACATCTTGTAGATTCTAAATTTAGCTCAGGAGTATTAGCTTTTATCTCTTTAGCTGCTGCAAAATTGTCTAGGAAAGGTGTTCCTGAAGAAGAAATAATAAGGAAGGTCGAAGAAATACGAGATGAATCTATTCTATTAGGTTATGTGGATAACCTTGAAAATCTAAGAAAATCAGGCAGAATCTCTCACATTAAATTTTTAATTGGTTCAATCATAAAATCTAAACCCCTACTTGAACTAAAGGATGGGATTTTACAGCCAATTGGACAAGCTACTGGAAAGGATAAAGCTATCAATAAAGTTCTTACTTCTATCTTTGAACGGATCAAAAAGAATCAGAAATATGATGTTATGATAACCCATGGAGATGACTCAGAAACAGCTGAAAATATATTAAAACGATTAGAAGGTAAATTCACAATTGGAGAGAAAATTATTAACTTCCTCACTCCTGCTTTAGCAACTCACCTGGGTTTAGGAACAATTGTAGTATCATTATCCCCAAGTCCTTATTAATTATCTAACTCTTTCAAATCTCCTTTGCTCTGAAAGCAAGAGCCCTCTCTATGACTCTATTAATATAGTTGGGGATATCTGAAGCCATTAATCCGTCTCCATAATCTTTTGCAGCTAATTCTCCAGCTGCTCCAGAAATATAGATACCCAAACATGATGCAAGAAATGGATCAATATTAACAGCTAGAAGAGCCCCAATTATACCCGTGAGTACATCTCCAGTACCTCCAACAGACATTCCAGGATGACCTGTCTTGTTGATTTTTGTAATTTTTCCATTAGATACTATATCTCTTTGACCTTTCAAAACAATTGTAGTTTTCCATTTAGCAGCCACTTCCGATACTATTTCTGCATCTTTATCGACATCTCCCGACAGTTGCTTCTTGAAAATCTTACGGAACTCACCTTTATGGGGAGTAAGAACAGCTTGATGGAATTTTAATAGAAATAAGTGTTCCTCTTCCATTGAACTTAAAGCACTAGCATCTATTACGACTTGCCTAGATTCTTTAGATTTAAGAAACTCGAGTAAAGTATCTTTTGTTATCTGGGAATCTATCATTCCTGGACCAATTACATAAGCAGAACCCTTTGTACGATGGTGGTTGAAAATGTCTTCAATATCATTCGGGGTGACTTCACCTTCAGCAGCAGGGATTGTTATGAAATCAGGTGCATAGGACGAAACTGTCTTTCTAATATCAGAAGGAGTGAGAATAAAGATTAGATCCGCCCCCGTTCTAAAAGCTCCAAATCCTACTAAAGCTGGAGCACCTATGTATTCACTAGAACCAGCTATAACCGTAACAACACCATTTTGTCTTTTATAGCTATCAGGTTTTCTTTTAGGATAAAACCATTTGAGATCTCCAATTCCAACAAATTTTTCTGCATCTTCTGGAATACCTATATCTCTAACTACAATTTGTGCATCAGAAAAATCATCTTTACGAATCTTATTTCTACCCAAACAAATGATAAGATTAGGGTGTTTAACAAATTGCTCATTTTGTGTTTCTGGATTGTATCCTGAGGGAATATCTAAAGCAATAATCTTATCTTGGCTTCTTGAGTTAAGAATCTCAACAGCTGTTTTTATTGGGTCTCTTAAATCTCCAATAACTCCAATTCCTAAGAGAGCGTCAATGAAAACTTCATTTTCCAACATTTTCTTTGGTATCTTGATATAATCATCTGGTTCACGAACATAATACCAATTCTCTTTTGGTAATATTTTCTGAAGTATTTCGTAGTTCTTTTGAGAAGCTAAAGAATCAAACTTTTCCTTATTACCAAAAATGACAATAGAACAATTAAAACCTTGTTCTAGCAGTAGTTTTGCAGCTGCTATAGAATCTCCCCCGTTATTACCATATCCAGAAAAGATAGTTATTGAGTTAAGTGATTCTTTATTGCAAAATAGAATGATTTCCTCTGCAACTACTTTTCCAGCAATTTCCATCATTTCATAAATCGTATTACCTTCGGCAAATACATTGTCCTCTAAAGCTCTAGTCATTCGAATTGTAAAGAAATCCTGTCTATCTTTACTCATTGAGATTAGTTGTTCTGTAGATTAATAACTCTTTTTCATTATCAAGAAGTGAAGAAAAAAGAAAAGTTTACACTTTTCCTAAATATTTCTTAGCTTTTCTATGTTCTTTTTCCAGTTCTGTTCCAAGTAAAGCAGCTAAGTCTAAACTTTTTTTAATTATTTCTTGTAGATCAGAGAATGCAGTTTCAAAAGAGCTCAAAGAATTCAAAAGTAACCCTTTATCTGTTTTTACTTTATCAAGAAAATTATACGTTTTACTTAAATTTCGAATTATATTTTGTAGCATTTTTGAATTATCCTCTTCTTTTTCACACAAATTCAAAATTTTCTTTGGTGTATTAAGAGGAAAGTCCAAACCTTCCATATCTATCATAAGATCAACAATATCAGCATTAATTTTATCCATACTGTTCAGGACTTGACTGAATTCGGAAAGAGATGAAGTAACTCTTGTTGCGACCTCTTCATTTTTACTTACTTTTATTGATTCATTAATACCTCCAATAATCTGAGGGCCTAGGTTACCTAGTTTAACTATGTGTTCATTCCATCTGAGATTTACTTCTTCCAGATTTTGCATAAAAGATCCTGTCGCATGTGCGAGGGAGTCCGACTTTCTTAGTTCATAGTTCATGTTTATCACCTAGATATTCAAAAAGGGAAAAATTATACTATATATAGAAAACTAACAAAAAACCGAGAACAATTCCCTTTCGGAAACATCAACTATACATTAGACATCAATTGTAATAAACTTAACGCTAGTCTCATCTAGAAAAAGTATTTTCTCTCAAAAACCGATTAGTTAAAAATAACATATGTAAAGACATATTCAGAATGCCTTTCTCACTAAACTCCAATGATGTAAAAGGAAAGGCTCTTGATGTACAGTTACACATCTCACAATGCGCAGTTTTAGCTCATAATTTACTATATGCTGCAGAACCCAAACCAGGTGGAGCTTCATTCAATTATGAATTGGCAGATACAAAAACAATGGATTTTCTTGCAGGGGGAAGTAGTTTGTTTGCTCCAGTGTTTGGTCTTTCAAAGAGAGGGATTTTAGTTGCTGAAAATCATCTGTGGTTCGAAGATGCAGAACTTGGGTTCTTTATCTTGAAATCTCTAGAAAGAGCTATAACTTGGTACAAATCTGAAACAAATACTATCTTCGGTACAATACTAATGTTTTCTCCAATCACTCTTGGAGTGGCGCACTGTTTCACAAACGAGGGCTTAAAAACCAATGTTAGGTTAAATTTGGATAATGTGTTGAATATAACAGATCAATTTCTAAAAAATTCGACAACTGATGACTGTACACATCTAACTGCAGCTTTAACTAAATTTGTATCCGATAGAATTCTGCCTTCTGATAAAGTAGATGATAACTTTAACTCATTTTTAGAAGTTCATCAACATGAACGAACTAATTTGTATGAATTTACTAAATTCTACGAAGAACGAGATGTTATTTTCTATGAATTATCGCATAAATATCATTCAACAATTAAATATGGTTATTCAACTTTCGTGAAGGTTTACGAGGAAACAAGTAATTTCAAAAAATCTATAATTCAAACATATGTAACATTACTTGCAGAAAAAAAAGATACACATGTTGCTAAGAGATTTGGTAATGAAGTTGCTACCAAGATAAATAAGAATGCTAAATCAATAATCAAACAAGGTGGAATTTTTACAATTCAAGGAAAACAAAAAATAAATGAATTAGATTCCTATTTACGAACTTCACATTCCAGAGTGATTAATCCTGGATCAACTGCTGATTTGACAGCAACTACGATTTTTCTAGCATTGCTTCAGGGGTATCGTCCTTAATTATCTGTTCTTGCTCGAACATTCTTTTTGTTGATTCAATTATACTTGCAGAAGTTTTTTGTGAATCAAATTCTAAGAAGGCAACTCTATTAACAAGTTTAATAATCACTGTTACTCCTTTATCAATATTTAAAATCTGAACGTGAATTGGTGCCTTGTAGAGATACTCTAAACCCTTTTCAGCTGCGTTAAAAAGATCATAGAGGTTTATATATCTTGTATTGATAGTTTTTTCAGAGGTCCCTAAAAACTCCTTTTTGCTGTAAATTTGAATCTTATCAGTTTTGTAAAATTCTTTGATAATATCTTTAAGTTGCTGTTTAGATTTAATTTTGAATTGTCTAAACCGCTGCACTGTCATTTCATCTATTGCCGTTTCGATAACTATGAAAACAGATGGTAAAAGAATTGCTTGTACCAGATTACCTTCATGACTGATATGAAAACATGTTCCTTTTGAACATCTCTCTACATTTTCGCTGATTTTTCTGAAACTTTTTCCAAGAACTTGAAAAATTGTAAAACTGTCAATATTATAATTCGGGGAATTTACTTTAACTATCAATGGCTCGTTTTCTAGAGAATACAAACACCATGCTTTAAGTTTTTTTCCTTCTGTTGAATCAATTAAGCAGTTAACAATCTCTATTCCATTTTGTAATAGTATTTCCTTACATGTTTCTTGAAAGCCTTGAAAAACAGAAACGTCTCCACGAAAATTTTTAACTTCTTCACGGTAGTTTTCAATGAAGCTTTCAGTGATTTGATTACTTACGTACTCGGCATATTCTCCAGGCATTTCATCTGAAATCTGAAAAATAAGGATTACGGATTCAATAACTGTAAGAATATAAAGACTTTCTTCAAAATAAACTCTAGAAAGGCGTTCCTTTTCTGTTTCTTCTGCAAATTTGAGAATTGCTGTGACTAATCCTGAGACAAGAACTTCGTCTCCTCTTGAGTATTCTTCATAATCGAAAACTGGTAAACCGCCATCGTTAACGATTAAAATCCTTCTTATTAGCATATTAGTCACTCAATCTTGGTTTTTTCAATTGTGATGAACATATCTTGTTTTGAAGGTAAATCACCTATTACCTTCTGTTTCAATAATATTTTGTATATACTCTCTGTTAAATCTTCTTTAGAAGAAAATTCTACTTCCTCTTGAAGAAACATATAATTATAATGGTAAAGGCTCAATAAATAACTTTGTAAACTGCCATGTTGAAGTTGTAAACTGAAATTGCTCTTTCCAATATTATATCTCTTAATCTTTTCAGATAATAGATAGTCGATCTTCTTTGAAGAAAGGAGGACTAATCTATTTAGAAAATCGGAATTAATATCAGTAAAAATCTCAGGAGAGCTTATTATAACAAATTTTCCTCTACGTTTGTAACCTGCTAAAATAACTGGTCTCTTATCCATCAGAGCTAATGGAATGTATTTCTTTATACCATTTTCTTTAAGAAAATCTTTGTTCTTACTGTAATCTATAACATGAGCTTTTATTATGGTTAATTTTGATCCAATCAAGCGAGTATTGGAGGGGATTTTGGGCAAACCATACACATAATTAGGTTGGAATGTTATACCTAATTCATAAATCATTTCTTCAAAGAATCTACCCAAGTCTTCCCAGGGTGGTGAAGGCAGGGTTAGTATAAGTGTTCCGCCTATGTCAATATAAGAAATTAGCTCGATATACATTTCTTGAGTAATCTTCTTCTTAGGCAAAGTTATAAAAAGAACGTGCGTTTTTTCAAGAGTCTTTCTGTCTAAACCTATGCTTCCGACCTTCTTTTTCACAATATTGATTTCTACCTTAGCTAGATCTGAATCTATTAGTTTTGCTATTTTTTTTGCAGGTAGTTCCTCATTAAGTGTAGAATCGATGGAACATATTCTCATCTAAATTTTCTATAATTATATCATTTAAAATCATTGTGTAAATTGTAATTGTTGGAAATATAAGAAAAAGCTGAAGTTAGTAGAAATTAGACAATATCTTATTCTTTTTCTTGATTCTTAACCTTCAGGATCCTTCTTAATTCTCTTCGAAGTTTTCTTGCGACATTGTTTTCTGGTATATAATGAAGTGATTTTGTTACTTCTTCATAGGCTAATTTAAAATTCTCCAAAGCTTTTAAACTGATTGCCTGAAGTAAATGAGCTCTAGCTACCATATGTGGGACATTAATCTCCTTCTCTTCTGTTTCATCAAGAATCCTTCTTGTTAGATCGAGTACTTTGTGATGATTTTCATCTTGGGTATTCATAATAGCAAGTTTAGATAAGAGACCAAGATTTTCATGCTTGTTTTCTATATAATCTTCCAATATCTCGTAACTTCTTTCTCTTAACTCTACAGTATTATAGTAATCAACAGCTTTGATTATCATTTCTGGTTTCTCAAGTTTACCAAAGGACATCATATTGAAATAAGTATATACAAAAAGACCTGCTCCAAGAAGGAGAGCAACAAACTGAAAAATGACAACCAATATTAGATTATCTTCAACCATTACAACAAACGATGTACGAAATGGTAGAAAAACTATAACTACAAGTACAATTAATGAAGTAATACTTATCCATATCCAAAATCTTAGACCATAAAGAAGAGTAAATCGATTCTTCTTGATTGTTTCCTCGTCTTCTCCCTCGATTAAATGAAAAACGTGGAGATCGTCTGGTACAGTGACATGTCCTGCAATTTCAAAAATGGATACGATTATTAACACCACAAAGCTGTAAATTGTTATTAATCTCGCCAATCCATCATCGAATTGAACATAACCACTAAGTAGAAAGATATTTTGAATGATGATTGAAAAGAGAGCATAATTTCTGATGGTTTTAATCAAAGCTAAGTAAATGAATCGAGCTGATTGAACTTGTTTAGGAAGAGGGCGTCTCCTAAATCTTACTATTCCCCATCCAATTACGAATGCTCCAATTGCAGGAAAGGATATAGCAGCTTGTGTTCCTGCAAATATATCTGAAAACGAGAAAAGTAAAGTAAGTCCACCTAGTATAAGCAGAATTAAGTCTTCATTTGACATTGCCATATCGTAGTCATTTTCGAACATTCTTTCACCTTATGTTGATTACTAAAAACAAAGATATTCATAAATATGACGAATTGACATGTTAAAACAATTATCAGGATTACTTCTTATTATATTTTTGAGTTTTATTTGGATTTTCAATCTGTTTTGCGAGTTTGTGTGCAAATTGTTTTAGTTCGTCTTTATCCATAACATCTGCTAAACGTTGTATTGCTTGAAGATGATGAACGAGGGAATCAAGCCAAGAATATACATCTCCAGGATATAATTGAATATTATTTTCTTTCCGCATTTCTTCTGAGATTCTTGAGGGTGAATAACCTTTCTGTCTTAATTCAAAAATCATTTTAGAGAAATTAATTTCTCCACAATCACAGAATGGTCTATCAAGACATTTACACGTAAAAATATTTGACGTCCACTTTGAGAATGTTTCCAAAATCGCTTGGGTTGGGTTTCTTCTTCCCCAACTATTTCCTGAATAAAGATCTAAAATAGTACCAGAAAAAATATTAGTTGAAATGGTGGATTTTAGTGCTCTTTCTATCTCGCCATGTATTTTCGGTGAGAGATGTGCTGACCTGAAAGGCTGGATTTTTACAGCCAATGTTAGAGCTAAATCATCAAGAAGATCCTTCTTCTTAGAACGTTGTATCGCTTGAACGAATCGTATTGCATAAGATGGAGCAAGAAATGATAAAGAAACAGCTTTTCCAAGATCTGTTGGAAAAATAGTTTTATTTTCAACATAAATCATTTTCATTTTTTTTAAGGCACTCATATTTTCACTCAATGGAGTAGTTCTTCCTAGAATATTGGCGAAGATCATTTTATCTTGAGAAATGTTTACATCCTTAAATGCAACCACTGTTGCTAGTATTTCCTCTTCTTCCTCAATTGTATCTAAAACTGGATCGACATCTTCAATGGGTAGGGTTAACAGCTCAAAAGCTATTTGTTCTTCAGTTTCTTTTTGTCCAATGAAAATTTTTCTTCCTGGTTCCACTAATAAATAGGCTTTACCTTTATCATGAAAACCTAGTCTTCCTGCTCTTCCTAACATCTGATGAAATTCTGCTACTGATAGCCAGTTGATTCCCATCGCGAGGTTCTCGAAAATTACCATCGAAGCAGGAAAATCTACTCCAGCTCCTAAAGCAATAGTTGTCACTACTGTAGAGAATTTGCCCTTTTCAAACCCTCTTTCTACTATCTTTCTTTTTCTAAAAGTTAAACCAGCATGATAATAGGTTGAGTGAATTCCTTTCTTCTTCAAATTTTTAGCTAGTTTCTCACAGTTCCTTCGGGAATTAGTGAAAACCAAAGTTTGCCCTTTGTAACCAGTACTTGATTTGATTTTCTCTTCTCTATGACATAATCTAAACAAATTCTTAAATCGGTCTGCTTCATTTTCAGTGATAATTGCATGCCTTTCAAGAGGAACAGGGCGTGCAAGATATAGCACTGTTTCAGCATCTAAATCTTCAGCTAGTTGGTCAGGATTTCCTATTGTTGCAGATAAGTAAATAAATTGAGCACTTGGAAAAAGGGCTTTTAAACGAGCAATTAAACCATTTAACCTAAACCCTCTTCCTTCTGATACTATCATTTGAACCTCATCAACAACAATAACACCAATATCGCCTATAGCCTTACTTCTTCCATCTCTAAGGAGAAAATCAAAAGCTTCGTAAGTAGCTACTATTATATCCGAGTTTTTGATATCATCATCAATAATTGGTGTAAACTCGCCTTCAACTTTTATTCGACTCATCCCAACTCTAACAGCTGTATTGAGACCTATTTTTTTGTAACGCTTTTTGAATTGTTCATATTTCTGATTGGTAAGAGCAACAAGTGGTGATAAATAAACAAACTTCTTGTTGTGTAAAGCCTTGGTTACTCCAGCAAGTTCTCCAACCAAGGTTTTTCCAGAAGTTGTTCCAGCGACAACTAATAGGTCACTATTTCGAAGCAATCCTTTTTCGATTGATTTCTCTTGAATAGGGAGTAAGGTTTTGATACCTTCTGCAATAAGTAAATCACGGAATTTAGTTGGAACTCCTTTTACCTTGTTTACTGCAAGACTTGTTTCTTGTTTCACAGGTTCAATGATATCAAACAAAGTTGAATTAGGATTATTTATTGGGTCCTGCTCTGAACCAAAAGAAATGTTCTCTAGAACTACATCAAGATTTCCTTCTCGTTCTGCTTGTTGTTGATAAAATTTTGTTAAACCTCCGGAAACTACTAAATTACTTCGTTGTAATTCCTGAGTTAATTCCTTTTTTGAACAGTAATCACATATTCTTTGACCCTTATAGATGACTGAGTCTTTTTCCAAACTTGTCCACTTATATCTCCTATCTAGACAAGTTCTACAGAGAGTTGCCATTCTAGCTTTGGAGATTTTGAAAGTGGTACAGTACTCAAGAAATGCTTTGTTATTCCAAGGTAAATCAGTATCTGGGATGATAATATACTCAGCCTCCCGAAGGTCTTCTGTAGCTGCTCGAGGTTTCATGTGAAAATTTGAATTTTTACCTAGTTTCATGTATTTGTAAACTCTAAGGTATTCCTTTTCATATGTAAAATTCAGTCTTGTATGAACAATGAAACCCTTATCCTTTCCTTCTTTTAAGTTAAAATAGATAATATCAGTTGAGAGTTTTTCTTTATTCCAGTTAAACATAACTGCAATATAGGGCTTATGAAGTTTCATATTTATCACACATGGGAGTTTTCTAGAAAAGATGAATATGTCTAAGTTTTTTCTTTCTTTCCATCAATTTCCAAAGGTTTCAGAGCATTTCCACATTTTGTACAAAATTTAGCTGTAACCCTATTAGCTGTTCCACAATCAGGGCATTCTCTTTGCATCTGAAATCCACATAATTTGCAAAATTTACGAAATGGAACCTCTTCTTGACAAGAGGGACAAACTAATGTTTTCTCCTTAGGTTTTTGAGATAAAGGTTGTTGAGGAGTTGCTTGATTTACTGGTTTTGGAGAAGAACTTTGTTTCTGACCTGTGATTGTTCCCAGCAAAGAGGGTTGTTGAGGTTGATAAGAAGGTAAAGGTTCAGAACTGCTAGTAATAGTTATCTCTTTTTTTAATTCAGGATCAACTTCAAGAATATACTTTAAGACATTTGTTTCTTCAGGAACAACAATCTTCCTTTTTTGTTGCTTTAACAGAGCTAAAACAAAGAAATCCTTCACCTCTTTTTGATCAGAACCACAATGATGACATATACTTGCAGCTTCTGGTATATCTTCCCAACAAGCCAAACATTTCATGTTATTCACATCTACTATGTTTCTTATCTGACATGACCGCTTATAAAATTAGCTTTTGGAATAATATCTCATGGGTAGTTTAGTTCAAGTTGACTGACTTGAGTGCAAGAGAAATGAATAACACTCTAGAATTTCTCTTGCGTTATTACTCATTTTAATACAGCTCATACATCAAAAAGGCTGTAAAAAATCAATATACAAATTGCTATTTTCTATTTTCAGTTAGTTTCTTGAACGTTCAATTTAAGACTAAATTCCTAATTTCTTAGCTGTTTCTTCTACTTGAAACTTGTAACTTTCAGCTGCCTTATGCTTCTTGAAACCCATCCTCTTATTGATGGAATTCATTGGTGCATTAGCTTCCGCATTACCAGTAATTATTCTTTCAACATCAGGATAAGTATCCTTTATGTGGAGTATCATTTTTGCTTTCAACCATTTACCCAGTCCTCTACCCCTAAATTCAGGGCGGACCCCAGTGAGGTTTTGTAAGATTTTGTAACTATCTCTAGAATCATAGAAGAAATCAGTTAATCCAGAAATTTTTCCATCTTTTTCTCTGCTGATGAGAGTATAGTTTGTATAACCTGTGTCTCTATACTGTTGCTCTGTTTGTCTTCGTAATTTACCATCAATATTAGAACGAAATTCAGAGTCTCCAAGAGGTTGCATATTTAATGCTTCTGTAAACATTTCACAGTATTCATTCAAAATCGCTTCAGGACATTCGTAAAAAGATTCAATTATTACACCTTCAGCTCTTTTAGGTCCTTCATTAACCCATGTTTGCATAAGGGTCCAATCCACATCTTTTAACTCTAAACGATTTTCAGCAGATTCAATAGTGAGCTCTGCACCATGTTTTTTAAGAAAAGCTCGACCAGAATCATGCTCGGCACCAGTTTCAATAACCGTTCGATTAAGAGAAAGAGCTTCTTGAACACAAACTTTGAGTAGAGAAGTACCTATCCCCATGCGTTGATAATCATGTAAGACGGCTATATTTAACTTACAAAGATGTTTGTTTACTTTAAATTCTGAAGAGGTCTCAGTAATAGCTCCAAAACCAGCCCAACCAACGATTTTATCCTCAGGAGTAAAAGCAAGCCAACGTTTAACGTAATAATTTGGAATATTAGCTTTCTGACGTTGGATAACCGCTTCTCTGTTAAGCATGGAGTTATCAGGATAGTGATATCTGAAATTAGCTTCAGTAAATTCAAAATAGCTTTCCCAGAAATCATCTGGCGCTTCCTTAGGGTTAAATTCTATTATTTTGTATTTCACTTCTTGTGATCTCCTTATGGTGGTTTTTGATTTTTCTTTGAAATTAGGATGGAGCATTTATAAACTTCAACAAAAATTATTTTTGAATTGATTATCCCAATTATTATATGTATAAAGAGATACATAATAAAAAATCGATTCTCGAATGCTTAGTAGGTTAGTTTCTCTGTTCATATAAAGCTGAATACAAGTTCTTTTTTTTAATTGTAGTATTTTATTTTTGATATGAATAGAGAAAATCTAGATTCGAGTCAATTAGAATATCTAAAAAAACTAAAAAGTAATTTCAAAGAAATGGTTTCAGATTTTAATTACTGTGCAAAGGAATCCTCAGAACCAAAATTGGATTATTCTAACAGTGGTCTTTAAAATATTTGATGAAAATGAAATGGGATTTCCTAAAATATATACAGGAATTTATACAAAATTCAAGTTGATAGAAAAGATTTTAATCATGTTAACTGAACAATGTTTGAGATTTATGGCAAAGAAGAAACTAATAAAATGCAAACACTGTGGAGAAGAATGGCTTCCTGAAGATGTTCCTACAAAAAAGGAATGGAACATAGTCAGTCCGATGCCTGATAAGCAAGGTAACGTCACCATTACTAGAATGGCGACTTGGGATTGCCCAAATTGCGGTAAAAACCGAACTGGAGCTAAGGGAAAAACAAAAGGTGAGTTTAAACAAGAAGATACACCTAAATACAAAATTGAACATGCTCTTGCTTCTGGAGAAAAATTCAATATAACTGATCTTGCCGAAGAAATTGGTTTTAATGTCGAGAGTATTAAAAAAATTATTCCTATGTATCTTAAAAAGAAGAACATTAAAGGAAAAATAGACGGTGAATTTTTCATTCCTAATTAAATTGAACAAAATAACAAAATTTTTTAAAGCATAAAGATACAGACGTTACAATCAGTAAGAAGGGACAATAATGGTCTATACAATATACAACGGATTACTAACCGGTGGTTGGCTTATATTTTTCTTAGTGCTATTTTCAATTATGACTGTAGTCTCAATAATTTGGTTTATTCTTTACATAGAGATGTCTCAGAGACGAAATTGGAAATTAACTCTTCTAATTCTTGTTATAATTAGCTTAGTTACAGCTTTTGAAATACAACTCATTTTACTACAAATTGGAGTTATTATTTAGGAAATATTTTCCACTCTTGTTTTTATTTATTTCTCAATAAAGGCTATTCTATCAATTTCCTCTATCTGCAATCATAAAAATATTAAATAATCATAAGAGTATAGAGCAACAAGACACTAACCTTTGAAGCGTCTGGAAAAAGCTCAGTGGTGAATATGAATAAGGAAACTTTTCTGAAGTATCTTAACAAAAAAGATTTACTTCCTCTCTTACCTAATGCTACTGAAAAAACCAAGAAATCTTCTGAAGAGGAAATTAAAAAACTGATTCTTAAAAACTTGAAAAGCAAAAAAATAACTGCAGCGAAAATACGGAAAGCTTGGACACTATCATTACAAAATATGTTTTTTAACGTTTATCAAAAAGCCTTTCAGATTACGCCTTCAAAGAAATATGATACTACTACAAAAATTAAAAATACTTTTCAAAAGAGCATAGATTCTGCTGTCAAAGACTCAGATCAAACGTCATATTCAATATACGCAGCAAAAATCAGCTCTAAACCATTACATTACGAGATTCTGCTAACTTTCGAAAAAGTAACAGATTTTAACAACTATTTACTTTTACCTTTAAAGAAACAGATTATGCTTTCAGTCTTTCCTAAGCTTGGATTATCAATCTGTTGGCCACCTAATAAAGATGAGAAACATAAAATCATCACAAAAGCTCTCTCATTAACATTTGAAAATGTTTCAGAAGTCAAGATAAATGCACTATTTTTAAGAAAATATACTACTCAAGAAACTATAACAAAATTAGTGATCTCAACACCTCAAGAGATAGCAGGATTTTCTGGGTTAGACGTTATAGAATTTAAGGGACCTAATGTTGTTATAGGTTTATCTGGATTAAAGAGAAGGCATGATGCAAACGTTGATGTTATAACGCGAGTTGGTCCTTTTACTGAAATAGAATCAGAGACAATAAATTTAATCTGCGGGAAAGGAATAAGGATCAAAAATTATGAGGGAATAAGCAACCTACTAAAAGTTTTAAAATTGTGACTGGGTTGAATTAAACCACCTTTTCGGAGCACTTTTTTATACTGCAACTGCGACACCTAAACAATTATAATAAGATGCAAAATATACAAATTACAATAAGATTAGGTTTTAATAAATGATAGAAGTGATACAAATAAGTCGGGGTGGAAGTGGTGGAGTCACTGGTGCAAAGATTCTAGCTGAAGCTGCAATAATGTATGAAGGACTTTATGCTCAAGCCATACCAAAATATGGTTCTGAAAGAAGAGGGGCAATGGTCCAAGCTTATGTCAGATTTGATAATAAGCCTATAAGAATACATAGTCCTGTGTATGAAGCTAATCATGCTTTGATACTAGACTTAAGCCTTCTAGACAGAATTGATATTAATACTGTAGATAAAGAAGGTGTAATTATAATTAACTCCAAGGAAATCCCTGAAAATCTGAAGCACAGTGGAAGGAAAATTGCATATGTAGACGCAACAGGAATCTCACAAGAACTAGGATTAGTTTTAAGCGGTTTTACTTTAGTCAATATGACAATGCTTGGTGCTTTTGTTAAAGCAACAGATATTATAAGTATAGAAAACCTCGTGAAAGCAATAATTAGTTTCTGGGGTGAAAAACGAGCTCCTAAAAATGTTGAAGCTGCTAAGCGAGCTTATGAAGAAACAAAGGTGGCAATCGCATGACAGAAGGTCCAAGTTCCCCTATATTATTCCCAATTGAAGGTGCTGCTGGAAGAACAGGAGACTGGAGAACACAGAAACCTGTTGTAGATCCAGAACTGTGCATAAAATGTAACATCTGCTGGAAATTCTGCCCAGATAATGCAATTTATCGAGCAGACAAAGAGAAAGATCAAATTATAAAATTTGATTATGAATACTGCAAAGGATGCGGTATATGTGCTAGTGAATGCCCGAGCAAGGCAATAACAATGGTCTCGGAGGATGACTAAAATGGTAGTGAAACACGATAAAAAATCAATAACCGGAAATGATGCCGCTGCATTTGCTGCACTATATGCACAACCAAAAGTAATATCTGCTTATCCTATAACTCCCCAAACAACAATAATTGAAAAACTTAGTCAATATGTTGATGAAGGGAAGCTAGATGCAGAATTTATTATTGTTGAGAGCGAACATTCTGCTCTTGCTGGATGTATGGGTGCAGCTTGGAGCGGTGTGAGAACATTCACAGCAACTTCTTCACAAGGTTTACTCTATATGGCTGAAAATGTTTTTTGGAGTGGTTATGGAAGACTACCAATCGTAATGCCAGTTGTTAACCGATGTTTAGCACCAGGGTGGTCTATTTATCAAGATTTGCAAGACTCAATGGCGTTCAGAGATGCTGGGTGGATTCAAATATATACAAAGAATAATCAGGAAGTTTTTGATACTATTCTCCAAGCATTCAAAATTTCAGAGGATAAAAGTATAGCATTACCATCCATGCCTTGTTTAGATGGTTTTGTAATCAGTCATACAACTGCCCAAGTTGATCTTCCAAATGCTGAAGATTCTTTCAACTTTGTTGGAGAATATTCCGATCCAGTTATTGAAGTTGATACTGAAAAACCTTGGATTTTTGGTGGTTTGGTAGGTCCAGAGAAATTTAACAAAGACAGAAAAGATTTGATGGAAGCCATGGAGCGAGCAAAGAAAAAGATTGTTGTTATGAACAAGGAATTTGGAGAATATTTCGGTAGAACATATGGAAATGGTTTGATCGAAATATATGGTGACGATGTAGCTGATCTAACTATAGTTTCTATGGGAACTATAGCAGATGAAACCCAAGATGCTGTAGACAAGCTAAAAGAAGAAGGATTAAGTGTCAACGAAATGAGAGTTAGAACTTTCAGACCATTCCCTGAAAAAGATATTGTTGAATTTGCTAAGAAGAACCACAAATTGCTTGTGATAGATCGATCGGTAAGTTTTGGTCATGATGGTCAACTGCGAATTGAGGTTGAAGCAGTGCTCAAGAGAAATAATGTAGATACTCCAGTTGAAGGAAGAATCATGGGGCTTGGTGGAGATGATGTACCTTATCCGAAAATTGTTGCTGTTGCTAAGGAGGCACTAAAGGAGTGATATGCAAATGAAAGTAACTCAAAAAGATTTATTGAATATACCTAAGAAAGCTCTATTGAAAGGACATTTTGCATGTGCAGGATGTGGTTCTACACTTGCTTTTAGACATGCTATTGGTGCAATAGCTGATAAGGTGATATTAGTTGTGCCAGCAAGCTGCGCAAGTGTTTATCAAGGTGGAGGAAAAGGAGCTGCATTTAATGTTCCAACGATTAATACTGCTTTTGCAGCAAGTGATGCTGTCGCTTCTGGTGTTAAACGTGCAATGAAAAAGAAAGGAAAAGATGACCTTAAAATAGTTATTTGGGGTGGAGATGGTTCAGGAGCTGATATTGGAATTGCTACAGAAATTGGTGCTTGTGATCGTCAAGAAGATATTCTGCATATTATTTATTCCAACAATGTCTATGGAAATACAGGCGGACAACGTAGTGGAGATACAATGATTGGAGCAAAAACTGCAACAACCCCCTATGGTAATACAACTCCAAGAAAAATGGTTCCTTTCATCATGATGGCGAATAATGCTCGATACGTAGCTACTGCTAGCTCTGGTTATCTTGAGGATTTAGTTTACAAAGTTAAGAAAGCTGTCTCTATGACAGGCTTCAAACTTATTCAGATAGATGCACCGTGTCCTCCAAACTGGAGATCAGATTCAGCAGATACAGTGAAAATAGCTCAACTTGCTGTGAAGACAGGTATCTGGCCATTATTCGAATGGGACAGAGAAACTAATCTAGTGGAACTCAGTCGACCAAGTAAGAAATACGAGGATAAAACCAATCGTGAGCCCGTGACTGAGTGGACAAAACTGCAGGGAAGATTGAAATCTATCACCGAAGATCAGCTCAAATCTTTGGAAGCTGATACTGAACGCCAATGGAATTTTATAAGAAAATTCATGTAAGGCAATTCTTCTCTTTTTTTACTCTTTTTCCCTTTCTGGTTACCCCCATCGATGTTTTTAATAACTCTTTCATCATCTGGTTTTACTGACGAGATTGAAAGAGGAGAGCAGAGTGGACGAGCTATACCAGATGATCTATGGATTTATTCAGAGTTCCATCCAGCTTAAGCGTTTACCTCGCCAGGGCTGGATAAGAGTTGGCATTTCTTTATCTGATGTTGAAAGTATTGCTGATCATTCATATAATACAGCTATGCTTTCTCTTCTGTTGGGTGATCTTCATAATGCTCTTTATCCAACTGATCAATTGAAAATTGAAAATGTTATGCGGATTGCAATAATTCATGATTTACCAGAATGTCAATATCAAGACTTTGACAAACAACTGGAAATACTGTTGGGAATAGATCAATATACAGAATTTAAAAATCAAGTTCTTACAACTGCTAGCAATGAATTACTCTCATTAATTCTTGATGAAACTGTAAAAAATACTTGGAAAAACACATTTTCGGAACTAAGAGATAAAGATTCAAAAGAAGCAAAATTTGTTGCTTATGTTGATAAGCTAGAGGTGCTCGTCCAAGCATTATCTTATGAGGCACTTGGTTACCATTCAACCCTGTTTGATGATTTCTGGAAAACATCTAAAGAGTATCTGTTAAACTGCCCTTTTGATGTTATTAATGATGTAATACCTGTTTTGGAAGGTGAAAGAGATAGCTTGAATTAGTTTGATTAAACAAATTAATACAATTTCAATCGATGCATTATGGAGCGAACTATGAATCAATTTATTAAAAATGTGGTGAAACTCTATTTAATATATTACCTTGAAAAGATTTATTATGCATGAAACATTTGATTTACTGTCATAGAGATATTGGTGATTAAAATTAGTGAAAACGACAAATACCATGAAATAGAGATTTCTCCTTATCACTTGCCATTTTTGCGAGATCTTGGAATCAAAGTCGTTTCCATGATAGTTTTTGATATCATCTATGGACCAGTTTGTTATATGAGAGAACTATCACGCTCAAATTTTGGAGAAAAACTAAAGGATGTAAGTTCTCTTTCTGAAGTTTATACGGGTTTTGCACGTACTAATGCTGATGTTATTACTAGTTTAGAAGAAAGAATAGTTATTGGTAGATACATTGTAAGAGAAGATGCTGTAGAGAACATCGTTGTCCTTCTTCTAGTATGTGTTCCATCAGCTAATCTCGATAAATTAACTAAACATGCAAGATCTTTATCTGAACGAGCTAAAGGAAATCCTCAATTACTTAATGAAGTATTAAAACATCTTATAGAAGCTGAAAAAACAGCTGTACAAAAAATACCTGTTTCAAGTCGTGATGGTGCTTTAACTAAAGGAATAACTATTAATGATGCCTCAGTGGTAAAAGGAGACGAGTTTAACAATTTCTACGGTTTCTTATTTGTTCAATATCATAGAGCAGAAATGGATGGCAGATTCTTTCCAAAAATTGTTGATGGGAAAAAAATAGATTTACCTCACCTTTTCAAATTTATTGATACTCAAAAGAATGAAGCTGAATTGAAAGAAGGCGACTTGATAAGTCTCTATTACAAGGGTCTAGAACTATTGGTATATCAACACACCGAGAAAGATGCTATCCTAATCGGAGCTAAGAAACCTCAGAGCAGAATTAATTATAGCTATATCGATGAATGGTTTACAATATTATTTGATTCTTACATAAATATTCCTGGGAATAGCAAAGAAGTATCAACCATAGAAGCAATAAAATTCTTAGATAAAAACGTCTCAAAGCAACCTAAGAAGTATATAATAGGTGAAATAATGGATCTTATTATAAATGCAGAAGATGACTATCCTGAGTTATCAAAAAGTAAGAATATTCTAAGACAACAAGGATGGATTACTCTTCATAAGAATTATCAACTTTTCTTAGAAAATTTGGATTTGATAAATGGAGATAAATCCGTTTATGGGTTGAGCCAAGATTTGTCTGTCCCTGTTTCCGCCGTGATAGAATTCATTATATTCCTTAAATCAAGAGGTTTCTTAGACGTTTACAGAAAAAAATAAAGCCTTTGTTTCACCTGTAGATTTTTGAATTTCTAAAAAAACTATAATAAGATTAAAATTACCTTACGTATTCTTTAATCTATAATCTCCTATACTGGTGTACTTTATGAGAATGTACGAAGCTGAAGAATCATTATCTGATGAAAAAATAAACAAAAACCTAGATGTGTTACTGAAATTATCAGCCTTAAAGGCATCCAAGATGTTTGAAAACCTAGATATTTACAACATTCTTAATCGTCCTAGATCACCTGAAGAAATATTTCATATGTCCAATTTCAATACTTTAGAAGAAGAATTCGTAAGAATCTTTGATTTACTGACTTATAAAGAACTATTAACAAAACAAGGAGAATTTTACGCTGAAAATCCTAGAAGGAAATTTCTAGAAGAGTATATGGAGAACGATATAAAAGAATTCGATACTAAGTTAATTACACATTTCGATTCATTGTTTGACCGTCTTGGATCTATATATGAATCTATACTTAAAGGAGAGTCAAGCAAATTACTAGATGTTGATTTAATCAATGTGCTTGATTCCATATTAGGTTCAGAGTATTTCTTTCAATTACGTAGTTTATTCTTCAAAACAATCTCCCAACGAATTTCGTTGTTTTTCTCAAAAGACAAACTGACTTTTCTTAATTGGGGTAATGGTTCAGGTTATGATGCTTTACACCTAGCTGATTTCTATAGGCACAATGGAAAAGTTATCAGTATAGAACCACCAAACTCTCTTTACAGGTGCCAAGTTCTACAAGATCTCTATGAAATTTATAATGTTGAATTTATAGAATATGATGATTTCAAAGCAAATCAAATGGCAAATTCCGTTGATTTAGTTGTTGGAACAAGTTTCCTCTTCAAAGAGGATTTAATGAAATTTATAGATGTGAGCAAAATTGTTTTGCACGATGAAGGCTATATAGCTTTACCTCTTATTCGAAAACTTTCCTTATGTTTTGATTGGATTATGGGTGTTTACGATCCTTATTACTTCAATCTAGAAAGAAATTCATTTATCGCTAAATTAAAGCATTACGGCATTTCCAGGTTGAAATACATTGGACTAGATGAAAGTTTTATTTTGATGCAAAAAACATAGAAAAAGAAAAAAGCTACTTCTTCTTTTCAGTTTCTATGTTGGTTCTCTTAGCTAATTCAGGAATAACTTGCAGAAATGGTAGGATTGCATTAGCTACAGCAGAGAAAGCATCGTCTTTGCCACCAGTTATTATCATTTTATCAATCTCTAGATTCTGATAAATTTCTGGTAGTTTCTCAATTATCATTTCTTGGAATAGACGAGAATCTGATTTGCTTAAAGCTTCAATTCTTTTGAGAATACCTTCAGCTTCAGCCATTTTTGCTTCACGAATAACTGTAGCTTCCCCTCGAGCTCTTGATTCAATTTCGAATTGTTTAGCTTCAGCTAATTTTTTAATTTTATTAGCTTCGGCAGAAGCTTCAATCTGAATCTTTGTTTGATAAGTTTGAGCTTCGACTTCTGTTCTCTTTTTCTCTAGTTCTTGAACTTGAATGTCTTTTTCTTTCTCCTTAGAGTCGACTTCTAGACCAACTTCTTGTTGTTCAATACCCACTTTACGACTTACTTCAAGATCTCGTAATTTTGTTACTTCTTCCATTTCAGCGCTCTTCAATCTAGCAAGTTTCTCTTGTTCAATTTTCATTATAGCACTGACATTTGATTTCAGATTAGGATCGATAATCTCAATCTCTCTAATCTCACATGATTCTATAACTAAACCCCAATCTCTTGTTAATGTGTGCAATTCTTTAGTTACAGCTTCTATGATTGCTTGTCTATCTCTGATAATCTTTTCTAGTGCCATATTTGCACAAGCAGTTCTTATAATGCTCTCAGCTGCATTTTTGATGATTTTCTCTACGTGTGCTTGTGATTTTATATCCCATGAAGTTCGTGAGAACGCTACTTCAGGATCAACAACACGCCAGAAAATAAACGCTGTTACACTTATTTCTTGAAATTCTCGTGAAACCACCTTTTCTTTAGCTTCTAAAAATGTAGACTGTGTTGTTACAGGTATCACTCTGACTTCATCTATAAGTGGAATTACTACAGCTTTCCCTCCTATTCCTGCTTTGATAACTCTCCCGTTCCTAAAATGTATCATATACGTATCAGAAGTAAATTTCCGATAACGACTTGCATAGAATAGCAAGAATAGTGTACCAACTCCAACGATTCCAATAACTACCCAAACAATGACCATTGTAATTTCCATTCTTCTTCATACCCTCGGTTTTCTGTGAGTGAAATTAGACGTGGTTGCTTTTTAAGGTATCCAAACGAAGGTATTTAACAAAAATGTAACAAAAATGATTTTATGCAATAATTAGGAAAAAAATAATACACTAGATAATATCAACAAGGTATACTCTGTTCTTTACAGCAACAATACGAACCTGTTCTTCTCGCTCAAATCTCTTGAAATGGTCAAAGCTTTTTGCATTTAGTTTCTGAAATCCCATACCTTCTCCAAGATCAACGTGAATGATTCCTCCTCTTGAATCAACAGGAACATAAACTATTGCGACCTTGCCTACTAGCTGAACACCACGTTTAATAGGTTTAACAGTTGTGGCTGAAATTCTCTTCCAGATATTTGTAATGGCAAGTGCTAATAGAAAAGGTGAGACAATTATTACGACTATTCTGAATATTCTTATTCCAATACTTTCTGAGCTAATTTGTAATGTAGATACACCTAAAATTCCGAACATAAGGAAATATGTGGACATTAGTAAAAATATAGGAGCTGTTGTATGAGTGATGTCCTTAAAACCATCTGCTTGCACTTCAGTAATATCCCCAGAAATGTCATGGTCTCCAGAAATGTCATGATCCATCGACACATCATGTCCCACAGATATATCATGATCCAATGACACA
>BPTM01000205.1 GCA_023705945.1 Candidatus Heimdallarchaeota archaeon | reverse complement strand
TTCTTTTGTACTCTCAGCCCCTCTGGCGGTGATTAGTAGGTTTTGGGACATGCTTATTTATATTCAATAAAAAATTCTGGATTGATTAATCGAAACTAATAGTAATGTATTAAGTAAACTAGGTCTTTACATGTTTCACTGATCTGACATAAAATCTTATTCTAGACGTAGTTAGAAAGCATGAAAATTTGAATTATTAGGGGTTTAGTAGTTAGAGGGTTCCCTCTATCACATTACTTAAATAGAATAATTGGGTATAAGTATATGTAGAAATGGTGATATAGTGAGCCAAAGAATTTTCAAAATCTCCTTGCTAGGAGAAGGTGCTGTTGGTAAAACTTCCCTTCGTAGAATATATCTAGGAGAAAGCTTCAAAGAGGGTTATATGATGACCATAGGAGCTGACTTTGCTGTTAAGAAAATGTCTCTGAACAGTACTGAATATACTTTACAAATTTGGGATTTAGCAGGCCAACAAAGGTTTTCTGCAGTACGTGAAGTCTACTATCGAGGAACTGCTGGTGCGCTTTTAGTTTTTGATATTTCGCGCCCAGAAACATATGAAGTTCTCCCTAATTGGCTACATGAACTTATTCGCAACAATAAAAATCGTATTGTCCCTATAGTCTTAATCGGCAATAAAGCTGATTTACGCGATTCTACTCCTTATTCTGTTCCTATGGAATATGCTCAGGAGTACGCAGACCAACTTTCTGAATGGTCTGGTTTTTACGTTCCTTACATCGAAACTTCTGCTAAAACAGGTCTTAACGTTGAGAAAGTTTTTAACATTCTTACTGAAAATATTTCCAGTTACTTTGAAAGTTTGACTTTAGAAAATTTGAAATAATTTTGGGTTAATTCACTCTTTATACAATTTTTTTTGTTTTATGCTCAACAAAGAATTTATACTCCTTTTATTATTGCTTCTCAAGTATTATGTGATAATCATGATTGGGGCTGCTGATTTTCTCTCTTATCTCACGGATAATGGATTTACTTTCTCCACTGGTGTTCCTTGCTCCTATTTCAAAGATCTACTATTAGCACTTGAAAAGGACGATCGTTTCACCTATCTCCCTGCTATTCGTGAGGATGAAGCTGTGGGTCTTGCCTCTGGTTATTTTCTTGGTGGTGGTAGAACTTTTCTTATCATACAAAATTCTGGTTTAGCTAATATTGGTGATGCTCTCACTTCCCTCGCTCAACTCTACCGAATTCCGTTCTTGGTTTTTGTAAGTTATAGGGGTCTTAAATCTGACAGAGACTCACCTGAGCACATCGTTATGGGTGATGTTACTAAACCTGTTCTAGATGCTTACCAAATTCCATATTGGACTATTGAAGAACATAACTGGAGAGATGTTCTTGATAATGCTCTTGAGGTTATGCAAGAGATATTGAAACCTATCTGTATTCTTGTTAAGAAGGGGGTATTAAGTGAATGAAGGGTGCAGAAGTTATTTCCAAATTAAGTACTATTCTCGATGGAGAAGAATTAGTAGTCAGCTCTAATGGTAATGTTAGTCGGCAAGTATATCATCTCTTGCAAGGTGACCAGTTTTATATTCGAGGTAGCATGGGTCTTCCCGTTCCTATAGGATTAGGACTAGCTCTTGCTCAACCAAGAAGAACTGTGTTAGTTATCACAGGAGATGGTAATTTTCTCATGGGTTTGAGTGCTATGACTACTGTAGCATATATTAAACCTAACAATCTCAAAATCATCATTCTAGATAATGAGCTCTACTCAACAACAGGAGGTCAAGAAACATTGTCATCTACTATTGACTTTAGCATTATGATTATAGGGATGGGTATAGATTCTGTCAAATCTTTTGATATGAGAGACGATGAGAATCTGATCACAGAAATGCTCAAAGACACTATACATGAACCAGGATTGAAAGTTCTTCATCTCAAGGTTGAAGATGACACTATTAAAGTAGATAATATACCTCATCATCCAATTGTTATAAAAGAAAATTTTGTTAAAAGATTGTTATGAGATAATTTTATTCACTAAAACTTGATCTAAATCTACTTTTTCTATTTCTTTTACTTTTTCTACTCTTTCTTCTTTCAGACAATGTTCTGGAAAATATTTAAGTTAGAAAATAGAATTTAAATAATTTCAACATTTCATTAAAGTAATGATTGTTAATATTCATTGCTTTGGTCAAATCCGTACTTTAACTAAAGAAAGAATAGTAGAGATAGATATTGGGGATAATTCAACCATACCTTATATTCTTGATGAATTTGTGAAAAAGTATGGGGAAATAATGGAAAGATTGCTTTACAGAGAAGGGAAATTACGTGATTTTTATACCATTCAAGTTGATAAAAAACATGTTAAAACTGAAGAGATTGAAGCTTGTTATCTACAAGATGGTCAAACTATAGCAATAATACCTTTCATCGCTGGAGGATGAGTTACCTTTACTTCTTTTCTTGCTCTTTTGCTTTTTCGATGAACTGTTCAAATAGTTGACAGATACGTTTGTACTCATAACTATCTAGTTTGTCTTTAGGATAGTTGTCTTTCCACTCCGTAAAATATCTTTTCCACTCATCACCAGATTTAGCTTCAGAACCTTTAGATTGAAGCTCAAACTCGTCATAAGTAACAATTGTGTAATCTTTACCATCTTCGCTTTGATAGACCTCGTACCCATCTTCATTGATATACTTAGGTTTTCTTTTTTCTAGATTCAAGACCATTACCCCATTCAATCAAATGCTTGAACTCTTATATAATTTTAGAAGCAACAAGAATATTTAAAGGGTTTGAATTAAAAAACTGAAGTAAGAGGGGAGGGGAAGAAGCTAGCTCTAATGGAGAATAGGTTTCAGGTGATTTCACGAAGGGAATCGTTTCTGATAAATAAACTAGCTTCAAAAGCATATATTCAGAATACTATTTAAACCCGAAAAAAATTGAACTATATCATTCTTTCTTTTTATCAGAAGCTTCAGAATCAGCTTTTTCTTTTCTATCACTTCTATTATAGAAAAAACCTATTATCGAAATCACAAATCCAGGGATAGGTCCTAGAAATTCAGCTGTAATAAAAGGTATCAGAAGAACCAATCTAGTTTTCAAATCTAAAGGAGTATCTGTAAATACTATCCATGCTCCGAAACCAATGAACATAACAGAGAAAATAAATGATAAAAGTAAGAGTAATTTAGCAGAACTCATTGCATAGCATTTGAATGAGCAGAAGAAAGTCTGTTTGGAACTCCAGTGAGTATTAACTTCTGGCTTACCGCAAACAACGCACTTGTCAACCATAGTATTCAAGCACATGTAAAACTTCTACTTTATAAATCTTTTAACTAGGGTATAAAACCCATAAACTTAGTATAAAATATTTTAAGTAAGGATTTCAGAATAAAAAAGAAAAAGAGTGAGTAAGAAACGCACGTTATGAAACTTGGTTAAACTTGCCAGAGGCTTTCTAACCGTCGTTTAAGTGGGGCCCCTACACGTGCGATGAGGGGAAGGAATTGTGAGGATGCTTCCTTTATAGTTAGTGCGTCATCATCACAAAGCTAGCTAGGCTCCCTGTTTCATGGAGAGTTTACCGAGGGACAACCACTTGTGTAGTTGCTAAACAGGTAAGTGATGAAAATCACACCATCTATCTTTATATGTTTAAATTCATATATAAACCCGTAGAAAAAAAGGCATATTGTGATTCTCCTCTCTACATCTCCTCCAAGGTAGTTAGAGCTAGTATGGCAAGATTAGTCAACTTTTCGACAAACAGTTGACTACGGTTTATTGTTTCTTTTTCTTTCGATAAAAGATTATTGTGCTACTTACTGCGAGGAAACCAAGTAAAACAAAGTATCCATGAGTAAACTCTGGAATAACTGTCAGATCAAAGCCTGCTAATTCCATATAAGATTTTGATAAATCTAGATCATACTCATATGGAAGTAGAGAATCATCAAAAACTGTACAAGCATCTGGACAAGATGTGATTCCAGGTGTCCCAAGTCCTTCTAAAATATCTGAGACAATTGTTTCACGTGGAACTGCGTGACTTATAGCTTTACGAATGTACTTTGCTGCCTCAGCTGTACCAACTGGGGTAAGCTCACCTGTACCCATAATTGGGTGTCTGAGGTTAATAGCCATTTCTTGCTGATGAGGATCTTTAACTATTACACCTTCTATACCAGCTACACCCTCAAAATCCGCGAGTAATGGGTAGTATTGAGCATCTACAATGTCAACAGTACCTGCAATCAACTCAATAATTGCGCTGTCTTTACCAGCTACATAGGTTAGATACCAACCATTAACTAATTTCACTGCTGTTCCATGCCAGAATGGGTTGGGTACCATATGAATGACACTTGAAACTGGATCGAAAGCATCTAGCATGAAAGGTCCACAAGATGTGACTAAGGTGTCACCAACATCATCACCAGGTGCTAATGGTACTTCATTAAAGATGACATATCCTTGTGATGCGATGGCTGGTTCAACAATACTTTTATCAATTATACCAAAGGTTAGTAAGGCTTTTGCGAAGTTGAACACTGCACTTAATTCGAAGAGCAGTTCTCCTCCTGCTACGTCTGGTCCAACGATAGATATAGAGTCGTTAGTATCAAACCATTTGGTTAGGTAATAATAGTCTGAGGAACCTACTGCGGGTGTCATGTGCAATTCATATGTATACTTAACATCAGATGATAATACTGGATCACCATTGCTGAACTTTGCATTAGGATCTAAGAACACTGTCAAGGTAATTTTGTCTCCAATTATCTCAGAAATTGTTGTATTCAGAGCAATTTCTTCAATGTAATCGTGGGTAACTTGTTCTCTCTTATAGAGAGATCCATAGACAGTTTGCATCCATTGCATATCATAGAATGATTCTACAACAAAGATGTTTGGTTCTTTTAGATCTGCTGGTACTGCATATACAATTTCGTGATCAGCTGGGTCATCCCAGTTCTCAGCTCTGTGATTAGAATCTGCAATCAATAATCCATCAATTCCAACTAATCCTTCTTTGAAACCAAAGAGTGATCTTGGATAAATTAAGCAGATAGCTGGAAGATCCTCATACAGTATAGCTTGAAGTTCGTGTGCATATCCTTCTCTGGTTGTTGCATCGAGTTCTGTTAGATATTGATCTAATTTTGCATCGTATGCAGGATTGATATATTGATAGAAGTTATCTCCATTTGGTATTAAACTTGCTGTGTCGTAAAAACCAGTTGGATCCCAATCAAGTCCCCATGACCAACCAACAAAGAATAGGTCGTAACCAC
>BPTM01000204.1 GCA_023705945.1 Candidatus Heimdallarchaeota archaeon | reverse complement strand
AGTCCGGCTTTCAACATGTCTTTATACAGCAAGTCCGCTGAATCTTTTAGCCCCTCCTTTGCTTGAAGTGGGGAGCCCGCTGCCACTATAGCACCGCCATTAATTGTAGAATTTCCACCCAGAACATCCATCTTCTCAATTACTTTTACCAATGAGCCCGCCTTTGCCGTCTCTATTGCAGCGGCTAGACCAGCGAATCCACTACCCACTATCACCACATCTGTCTCCTCATCCCACTTCTCCGGGAGTTCAGATACCTCCTCGGGCGCACAGCCTACCAAGCCTAAGCCGTATGCAGCAGCCGCCACACCCACAGCTCCAACCGCCGTTCCTTTGATGAACTTCCTTCTAGTAATTCCCCTCAATTCCTTCTGTTTTTCTGCCATTTGACTCTCCTTGATTCAGTATCTTTCAGACATTAGTGCTTCAGTTTTTTTACATAACACCTCACACCTCCTTTAATCCTGCCGCTTCAGGTTTGTGACGACCACCTCTTGCTTCATCAAGCCACTTACCTATTGACTGGGATAGGTTATTCTATTTCTAAAAGATGACCTATTTTTTTGTTTTGCCTCCAGGTAGTCACGCTTTATATGGGGTGGAGAAGCAATGATAGGCACCGTCTCCTCCACCTTCAGTCCATAACCTTCAAAACCTATCACCTTTTTCGGATTATTGGTGAGCAAACGTATCCCATTTAGACCCAGATCAGCCAGAATTTGGGCACCTATGCCGTAGTCTCGCAGGTCTGGAGCAACACCTAACTGCAGATTAGCCTCCACTGTATCCAAGCCCTCACCTTGAAGAGCATAAGCACGAATCTTATTATGAAAACCAATACCTCGTCCATCCTGCCTCATATACAGGAAAACACCTCGCCCTTCATCGGCAATGGCCTGCATGGCTAGGGCAACCTGCTTACCACAATCACAACGAAGACTGCCAAATACGCCACCGGTAACACATTCACTATGGACTCGGACTAATACCGGCTCCCCGGTGGATATATCACCCATAACTAAGGCTAGGTGCTCATCAGGGTCTATATCACTTTTATAGGCAATAGCCGTAAACTGACCGTATTTGGTGGGTAACCTAGCCTCGGCCACTTGGTGCACCAGCTTTTCATGGCGGCAGCGATAAGCAATTAGGTCAGCTATACTCACAATCTTAAACCCATACTTCTCCGCTATCATTTCAAGCTGAGGTAGCCGTGCCATAGAGCCATCTTCATTCATAATCTCACAGAGAACCCCGGCCGGATAGAGACCAGCAAGATTGGCTAAATCAACCATTGCCTCGGTATGCCCCGCTCGCACCAAGACGCCACCATCCCTTGCCCGCAACGGAAGTATATGCCCAGGGCGGGCCAAATCTTCGTCTTTAGTAGCCGGGTCAATTACCGTTTTTACGGTATGGGCTCTATCCGCTGCTGAAATGCCGGTGCTTATCCCATGTTTAGCCTCAATAGAGACGGTAAAGGCAGTGCAGAACTTCGTGGAATTATCTTGCATCATTAAAGGAATCATCAATTCATCTAATCGCTTGCCGATTATAGGCAAGCGAATCAGCCCCCTGGCATGTAGTGTCATAAAGTTAATAGATTCAGGGGTAACCTTCTCAGCAGCTAATGCCAAGTCACCCTCATTCTCTCTATCCTCATTATCAACTATAATGATAAACTTGCCTGTCTTTAAGTCCTCAATAGCCTCGGAAATAGTTGATAGCCCCATGACCAGCAAAAACTCCTCTTTATATTTTCATCAAAGCACACACTGTTAAAGCACAACCGCCTTAATAAAGCGAAGGACTCAAAGATTCACCCACACTTTGGGTCTCTGAGCCCTTTTGCTTGACTTATATGAAAGATTAGTTTAGAATGAAAGTAACTAAGTAACTTCATTGCTATTTTTCATACCCAAGAAAGACCTGGTGTCACAGGTCTTTTCTATTTAACCTTTGCTTCTTCTCCTCTTTCC
>BPTM01000203.1 GCA_023705945.1 Candidatus Heimdallarchaeota archaeon | reverse complement strand
ATTACCAGCTAATCAGCAGATCAAAATGGGTTTCGATGAAGAAATGAAAGAAATTGGAAACTATGCTGTTACCTTAAGAGAATCAATGTTAAGATATGCTTACCCTATGAGTGACCGTTTTGTTGAAGCAACAAAGCATCTTTATCCACCAGGGATGATAGGTCCTTTTGCCTTACAAACGATGATTACTAAAAATTATGAGTTTATCGTCTTTGATGTATCCACAAGAATGGGTGGAGGAACAAATAGTTTTATGGGAATTGGTAGCCAATATTCAGCAGTTTATTGGGGACAACCAACTTCTGCAGGTAAAAGAGTGAGCATGGAGATAAAAATGGCAATAGAACAAAATAGATTGGAATACATCCTAACATAGAAAAATCAACATTGCCTAAACAAAAACTGTGTTAACTTCATCTGAAGTAATTCAAGAAAAAAGGCATTTACATAGATTTGCAAACGTCATTTGTATGAATTAAACGGTTATTCTTTCGTTAAACTTTACTAGAGTTCAATTTCACGTCAAATCTGGATAACCTAAAATATACATCAAACTAAAAAATTAAAAAGTGATTTCTTTCGCGTTTCCTTGAGTAAATTGATAATCTCAACAATTGGCAGTCATTCTGCCCTTCAAATACTTTATGGAGCAAAACAGGAAGGGTTCAATACAAAGGTCTATTGTGTTAAAGGGAAAGAAAATCTGTACAAAAGATATCCTGTTGCACAAGAAATCGTTACTCTTGATTCTTATGAAGATATGCTAACTCAAGAACCTGCAATTAATGAAATTTTTATACCTCATGGAACACTTATTGCAACTCTTGGAAAAAGAGCTCTTGATATCCAGATTCCTGTTTTCGGCAACAAAGAAGGGATGCATTGGGAGATGGTAAGAGACAAAAATCACCAGTTATTACAGGAAGCTAATATTAGAACCCCAAAATCTTATAGTTCAGACAAGATTGATGGGTTAACAATTGTTAAGTTTCCAGGTGCAAAGGGAGGATCAGGCTACTTTCTATGTTCTTCTCAATCTGAATATGAACAACAAATAGCTGAACTACTTTCAGCAGGATCAATCTCTGAAGATGATGCCAAAACAGCGCAAATTCAAGAATATATCACTGGTGTTACAATGTATCCTCATTATTTCCATTCTATTATTCATGGTAGAGTAGAAATGCTTGGAATTGATAGGAGATATGAAACAAATGTGGATGCTTTAGGTAGATTATCACAAAATAACTTCAAAATAAATCCCAGCTACAAAGTAGTTGGTAATCAACCTCTTATTGCAAGAGAATCATTAGTCCCAGAACTACTTGATTTTGGAGATAGACTAATAGAAGCAGCAGCAAAATTATTCCCACCTGGTTTACTAGGTCCTTTTTGTATTGAATTGGCTATTACTCCAGAGGAAATTGTGGCTTTTGAATTTACAAGTAGGATAGTAGCTGGTACAACTCTCTATGTTAACGGTTCTCCATATTCACGTTTCCTATTTGATGAGGATATGAGTATGGCTCGAAGAATATGTAGAGAGATAAAACAAGCAATGGGACAAAGAAGATTAAAGGAACTCTTAACTTAGATAATTTAGGACATGAATAAAATGGATAAAATTGGCATCTTTGATTTTGGTGGACAATACTGTCATCTGATTGCTAGAAGGATACGTGATTTAGGAGTTTATGCAGAAATAATCTATGAACCTACAGATGAATATAATGGATTTATTCTATCAGGGGGTCCAGGTGATGTATATAGAGAAGAATCACCCAAGCTACCAAATAATTATTTTGACAAGGTTAAGGTTCCAGTTTTAGGCATTTGTTATGGACATCAAATGATTGTTCAATCATTAGGAGGAGAGGTAAACATTGGGAAGGAGAGAGAATACGGAAGAAAAATGGTTAAACTTAATCTATCATCACCTCTCTTTGAGGGATTAGGGGAAGAAGAGAGAGTTTGGATGTCTCACTTTGATGAAGTTAAAATCTTACCTGAAGGTTTTGAAGATATAGGAAGTACAGATATCTGCGATATTGCTGCTTATCAAAATCTCGAAATGAAAATCTTTGGAGTTCAGTTTCATCCTGAAGTTGTTCATACAACCAATGGTACTAGAGTTCTCGATAATTTTCTTAAAATAGTCAATTGCAAAAGGGAATGGAAATTAGAAGGATGGGTAGAAGAAAAACTAGATGAGATTAAAGCAACTGTGGGAGACAAGAAAGTGATTATGGGAGTGAGCGGTGGTGTTGATAGCACTGTAGCAGCTGTTATGCTTGCTAGAGCAGGTATTGACGCCCACTTTATTTATGTTGACACCGGTTTAATGAGAGATTATGACACAGAAGAAGTCAAGACAATCTTCTCTAATTTAGGTGTAAGTAATTTCATTACCCTGAACGAAGAAGAGAGGTTTGTAGAATCTCTTAAAGGAGTTATAGACCCTGAAAAGAAACGCAAAATAATTGGTAATCTGTTTATAGAAGTTTTTGAGGAAAATGCTAATAAAATAGGAGATTTTGATTTCCTCGGCCAAGGCACCATTTATCCAGATAGAATTGAGAGTGCCCAACCTAGTCAATATGCAAATGTTATCAAAACACATCATAATGTTGGAGGACTTCCAGAAAAAATGGCTCTTAAACTTATAGAACCGCTAAATGATCTCTATAAGGATGAAGTAAGAAGAATAGGAAAGATGTTGGATTTACCTACAAAATTCATTAACCGACATCCTTTCCCTGGACCAGGATTAGCCATTAGAATTTTAGGTGCTATAACAAAAGAACACCTTGAAATTTTAAAGAAAGCAGATGTAGTAGTTCATCAAATTATACAGGAAAATGGATTATATGATTCTCTTTGGCAAGTATTTCCTGCTCTTATTCCTATAAAGTCAGTTGGTGTAATGGGAGACAAAAGAACGTATGAATACATGATGGTTATTCGAGCTGTGGAATCGCTTGATGCAATGACAGCTGATTGGAGCAAATTACCTTATGAAGTGTTAGAAGAGATATCTAATCAACTAATCAACAAAGTTCTGGGCGTCAATAGGGTTCTATATGACATTACTTCTAAACCTCCTGGAACAATCGAATATGAATAAAGGGTGCAATAAATGGAAGTAAAGAAAAGAAAGCTAACTGAACTTCTCTTAAAGAATAAGATTTTGAAATATGGAGAGTTTACACTCAAATCAGGAAAGAAATCATGGTTTTATGTAGATTTAAGATTGATTTCTTCCTATCCGAAAACCTTCGAATTCGTTATTGATTGTTATATCGATATAATCAAGAGTATACATAACGTTGATGCTTTAGCTGGAGTTGCGGTTGCTGGTGTTCCTTTTTCTGCAGTTATTGGATACAAACTAGGAATCCCCTCAATAATTGTTAGACCTCAAGCAAAAGAACATGGATTGAAAAAAATAGTTGAAGGAAGTATTCCATCTGCTTCAAGAGTTGTACTCATAGACGATTTAATATCTACAGGTAGTAGTAAAATACCTGGAATTTTGGCTTTAAGAGATAATGATTTAGTAGTCG
>BPTM01000202.1 GCA_023705945.1 Candidatus Heimdallarchaeota archaeon | reverse complement strand
ATTCAAAAACTCCCATCAAATAGATTCACTTTAACTTCTGAAGGATTAAAAATGAGAAGCTTTGATGTACCAATTACAGTACCAGCATACCTAGTAAAAGGAAACTTCGTTACTGTTTTATCATATCAGCTGACTTTTATTGTGATTATGATTATTTCCTCTTTCATTCTACTCTGGATTGACAAATTACTGGCTGCAATAAATGGTTTATTAGGATTATTTGTTATATTATATGTAATTTTCAATCAATGGAGAACAATCAAACAACAGATAAATAACCTCTCTAAATTATCAATGGAATCTATTAATTATACTGAAGAAAGTTCGCAGAATAAGTTGCAGGTATCACCAAATATCTTCAAAATTCTTTCACTTGTATCTAGTGGTTTAACAGGTCTCTTTGCATTTGGAATTATGGGTGTTTATATCTTTCCAGCAGATGCAGGATATCTGAAGATGATGCAAATAAATAGCATTGTTGGATACATTTGTGCAGCTTTTGCACTAATAACAATCGTGATCACAGTGATTTTTAAAAACAATAATCTTGTTTTTATGACATCTACGTTCATCACAGCAATTCTCTATTCTCTTCTAATCGTTATATTTGTTGTTTATACACGATATGATGTATTTTCTCATTACCAATATGTTGTCCCATTATTCACTAGCATTCTTTCAATATCCTTCTTCTTTTTGTATATATTCTTAACAAAAAGAAGAGAAAAATAATCACTTAGACATCTTGCTGCGATTAGAACTGAAAGTATAGCTAATTGCATTTTTAGGACACACATCAATACATGTTCCACATAGAATACACTCCCTTTGTTCCATCTTACTTTCAAGCACCATATTTTCAACGGGGAGACTCATAGGACATTCTCGAGTACATCTTTTACAGCTGATACAAGCATTTGAATCTGTTTTCAAACGAAGTTCAGGAATTCGTGTCAGATTACTAATCCAACGACCAATAACTTAAATTCCATTAATTTAAAAAGAAGGAAAAAGAAAGAGTTTGGTCGTTATGCTCTTTCTGGTTGTTGTGCTAAACCAAGTTTTTCTGAAAATGCATTCATATCTAAGAAGCCATGGCCACTCACATTGAACAGAATAGTCTTTTTCTCATTGGTTTCTTTACACTTGATAGCTTCATCTATTGCACTTGCAATGCTGTATGCAGATTCAGGAGCAGGTAAGAAACCTTCTGCTTGTACGAATTCTTTAGCTCTTTCAAACACATGTACTTCATCTGTTGGATAAGCAATTGTATCTATGTAACCGTGATGTCTTAGCAGACTTAGAATAGGTGCACTTCCATGATATCGAAGACCATCACCTCTTATTGGTACCATCGTTACTTGATGTCCAAGTGTGTACATTTTCAGCATCGGTGTCATTTCAGCATGATCTGCAAAATCATATTTATATTCTCCTTGTAAATTAGGTGCAGCTTCACTCTGTGCAGCTATGAATTTTATTTCTTCTTTTTTAGTGAGAACGTCATGCATCCATGGAAGAGCAATACCTCCAAAGTTACTGCCTCCACCTAGACAGGATATAACAATATCAGGATATTCTCCAGCAATTTCCATCTGTTTCTTGGTTTCTAAACCTATTACAGATTGATGTAACATGACATGGTTCAATACTGAACCAAGACAATAAACTGCCTTTGAATCCTTCTTTGCATCTTCCAATCCTTCTGAAATTGCGATACCCAATGATCCATTGTGGTTAGAATCTTCAGCATATAATTTCTTCCCGAATTCAGTTTGAGTACTAGGAGATGCAAAGACATCTGCTCCGAACATCTGCATGAAATTCAATCTTTCTGGTTTCCAGCGATAAACTGCACGAACCCAGAATACAGTACACTCTAAACCCATCAAACTTGCAGCATAAGAGAGAGCATTACCCCATTGACCTGCACCTGTTTCTGTTGTAAGTCTTTCGAACCCTTGTTCTTTCGCATAATAGGCTTGAGCTAATGCGGTGTTCACTTTGTGACTACCAGTAGGGCTATAAAATTCTGATTTATAGAATAGTTTTGCAGGAGTTCCCAGTTTTTCTTCAAGATTCTTTGCTCTGTACAAAGGTCTTGGTCTTCCTGCTGCTAAGTAAAGCTCTTGAATTCCTTCAGGGATTGGAATCCATCTCTGATCGGACATTTCTTGTTTTAAACACTCTCCAATTAGTAAGTTGGGGAGATCGTTTACCCTTGAGTAACCTTCAGGAGGATCCTTAGGAGGAGGAAGAGGTTCAGGTAAATCAGGGAGGATATTATACCATTTATCAGGCAATTCATCCTCTTTGAGAATTATAGATCTTTTTTCTTTCATTTCTTTATCCTTATCCTTTTCTTATAATAAAAAAATAAACTGATTAATTAATTAAATCTTCCGCAGAAATGAAAGAAACTGTTCCTTTATTTCTTAAAGGAACTGAAAGAATATGTTATGGCATTTTTCCGACACACATCGATGCATGTTCCACAGAGAATACACTCCCTGTGTTCCATCTTACTTTCTAGCACCATATTCTCAACAGGGAGACTCATAGGACATTCTCGAGTACATCTTTTACAGCTGATACAAGCATTTGAATCTGGTTTCAAACGGAGGGCAGGAATTCGTGTCAGATTACCAATCCAACGACCAATAATCATGAAAGGAGCCATCCAGCACTCATGGTGACAGAATGAACGTTTTCCAACAAGTAGTAATAAAACTACAACTAGAAACACGATGATATAGTAGATCATAAAAGCAATATCAAAATCCCCGTTACTATCAAAAACAGAGAAGGATATACCGAACTTCTCATCTGTTTGATAGAAGAATTTTATTTTCTGCCACCTTGTTCCCATAATAAAAGGCATTGCAATTACTAATGAAACCCAAGGAACGAATATGAACCATTTAATTATTGAGGTTTTCAAATTTATTCGCTTGTTATTCTTCTTCAAATGTCCCAAAGTTTCACTCAAGCCTCCAGCTGGGCAGACCCATCCACAGAAAGCTCGTCCAAGAAATAGGGAGCTTACAAACATTCCTGCAAACATAATCAGACTTCCAACCACTATACCTTCAGCACCACCTTGAATAGGTAAGTATGGTGAAAAGTAATAGATTGTTACAGGAAAAAGAATAAATGATATAAAAATCAAAATTTTTCTTAATCCTTGGCGTCTAGGAAACTTCTTACTTGATCTAACAGATTTTGCTGGTTTAATTCCAGTTTCTTTAACTAAATTTTTCATTTTTTTTCACTGTCTAAGTAAGATATATTTTATTTTAGAATATTATATATAAAAATATTTTTATATAGATTAACTTAATGTACTTAAGAAAGAGTTGTTGAATATGCCTAAAGTTGCAAAAGAGAACAGCAATCAGTATGCAATACTTGGAATGCTTAACCACGAGCCATTAACAGGATATGATTTGAAGAAAAGAATGGAACTAACAATAGGTTTCTTCTGGCCAGACTTATCGTATAGCAAGATATATCCTACACTAAAGAAGATGGAAAAAGATAAACTGGTATCTATGAAAGAAATTGAGGGAGAAAACAGACCAAATCGTAAAGTGTATAGCATCACTAAAAAAGGTTTAAGTCATCTTAAACGATGGTTAGTTCGCCCCCTTAATACAAAAAGTTCGAATAACTTGTTTATAATAATGCAAGAATTATTATTAAAAGTATATTTGGGGAATATCACTTCAGTTGAAGTCACATCAATGTTCATTAATGATTCAAAAAGTGGAATTGAGCAAGGAAATGCGATGTTAAAACTATTCGAAAAAAATCTTCGCAATCATTTGGATAAGGATGATGACCATTATTACTATCTTATGACAGTATTAATGGGGATAGATGTAACTGAAGCTATTATAAAGTGGACAAGTAAAGCAGAAAAATTGTTAAAGGAACTTCAACAAAAATAACTATATTAGAGGATTAACAATGAAGGATTTAAAACAAGAAGTTAAAGAAATTATGAAAAAGAATTCTTGGTGTGTATTATCAACAGCAAACAGTAAGGGAAATCCTCAGAGCTCTGTAATAATGTATCAGAGTGATGGAAATGCTATTTATTTTACATCAGGAGAACCAGCTCTTAAAGCAAGAAATATGAGAAAAAACAATAATGTTTCCATAACCATTCCTTTCTGGAAAAATACACTTCATAAATTAATACCTGCACCCCCTGCCGAATTACATTTTAGAGGAAAAGTTGAGTTTTTAGACAGAAATCATGAAGAAATTCAAGCTAATCTAAAACGCTTCCTTGATTATGAAGAAAAAATGATTGACACCTCAGAGTCAATTTATCTTAAAGTCACTCCTGGAAAGAAAATTGCTACATTTGGCGTTGGTATTAAATTATTGCAAATGAGGAAACCAGAAAAAGCACGAAATTTGATTGACTGGGACTAGTGTTTTTCATGATTTGATTTTGTCATAGTCATATAACGCTATCTTCGCTAGAGTTTCATCGCT
>BPTM01000201.1 GCA_023705945.1 Candidatus Heimdallarchaeota archaeon | reverse complement strand
CTTTTTTTGAAATCTTTTTTAAACTTAATCTCCTATTATATATCATGAGTAGTTCTAAACCCGTCGCTCCTTCCCGTTCGTTTCACCGGAAGGTGTGTAAAAATTTTAAATTCATCGCTTTTTGGTCAAAAAAAATTACCAATTTTGTTGATCAAATTGAAAAAACGGGTACTAATGCTAAAGTCACCCATCACGATTTGCTCGTTAACTTTGTGAACGAGGAATATCTTGAAGGGGCAGGTGAATTAGATCATGAAAAACGAGTAAAGGGTTCGAAGCACGATGATTTGAGCCTTCCTTCTAAGGTAATAGAATTCAAATTCCGTTCAAGTGCATTAACTTCGTTATCTGGTATTTTAAGAAATGCGAAAGACATTTTTACGCGCAACGATTTTCTCTATTTCGCGTACTTTCGCCGAAGAATCAAGAAAGACCAAACCAAAATTATAAAAACCAGAGGTTGCATATATTACTTAATAATTATCATATTTCCGAAAGAGATTGAACAACTAAATTTAAAAGCTCTGTTGAAAGAAATAAGAAAGGAGGAGATGGAATTTACCAAGGAAGTAGCTCAAGAAAGCGGTATTGATATGGATGATGAAGAATTATATGCAGTCGGCAATATGATTAAGGAGATCAAGCTTGAGCGAAAGTTAGAAGAGAAAGACGAGATAATAGAAGAGAAAGACAAGACAATAGAAGAGAAAGACAAGATAATTAAACATTTGAGAAAACAAATAAACGGAAAATAGGATTTCTTTACTATATTTCTCTTTTTATATTTAGGTTTTTTAGAGCATTGTTATAAAATTTTTTAATTTTCTTAGTCATATAATTAAATAAATATAAATCTTATATCTTTAAAAGCATTTATCGAAATTCTAAGGATATCTCTTAAGACTAAAGAATATCTGGATAAGTTAAAGGAGAAAGAACAATTATCCAGTTATGATGCCGTTATACGAATTGTGCTATTAAATTACAAATCATGTTGCCCAACCTTTTTTTGAAATCTTTTTTAAACTTAATCTCCTATTATATATCATGAGTAGTTCTAAACCCGTCGCTCCTTCCCGTTCGTTTCACCGGAAGGTGTGTAAAAATTTTAAATTCATCGCTTTTTGGTCAAAAAAAATTACCAATTTTGTTGATCAAATTGAAAAAACGGGTACTAATGCTAAAGTCACCCATCACGATTTGCTCGTTAACTTTGTGAACGAGGAATATCTTGAAGGGGCAGGTGAATTAGATCATGAAAAACGAGTAAAGGGTTCGAAGCACGATGATTTGAGCCTTCCTTCTAAGGTAATAGAATTCAAATTCCGTTCAAGTGCATTAACTTCGTTATCTGGTATTTTAAGAAATGCGAAAGACATTTTTACGCGCAACGATTTTCTCTATTTCGCGTACTTTCGCCGAAGAATCAAGAAAGACCAAACCAAAATTATAAAAACCAGAGGTTGCATATATTACTTAATAATTATCATATTTCCGAAAGAGATTGAACAACTAAATTTAAAAGCTCTGTTGAAAGAAATAAGAAAGGAGGAGATGGAATTTACCAAGGAAGTAGCTCAAGAAAGCGGTATTGATATGGATGATGAAGAATTATATGCAGTCGGCAATATGATTAAGGAGATCAAGCTTGAGCGAAAGTTAGAAGAGAAAGACAAGACAATAGAAGAGAAAGACAAGATAGTAGAAGATAAAAGCAAGATAATAGAAGAGAAAGACAAGATAATTAAACATTTGAGAAAACAAATAAACGGAAAA
>BPTM01000200.1 GCA_023705945.1 Candidatus Heimdallarchaeota archaeon | reverse complement strand
CTGCAGGACCTGGATTTGAAAGACAAAAGAAAACAATTCTGGTAGAAGGAAGAGCTGATGTTGTTAATCTACTGAAATATGGTATTGATAACACCATTGCGGTGAATGGAACCAGTGTCCCCCCCAAATTGATTGATTTGATTAAGAAAAAAACTGTAACAGCTTTTCTTGATGGGGATAGGGGTGGTGATTTGATTCTTAAAGAACTTCTTCAAGTTGCACATGTTCAGTATGTTGCGCGTGCTCCTAAAGGAAAAGAAGTAGAAGACTTAAACAAAGATCAAATAAACAAAGCCCTTAATGATTCTGTATCATTAGAAAAAACGATTTTCTTGACAGGAGAAGATGAAGGGAAAACAGTAAAAGAATTTCTTGAAAAAGATAAACTTGAAGATAAAAGGAAAAGAAGAATTCTCAGACATAAGAAGGAATCTGAGAAGAAACTAAAACCTAGGCTTTCTTCAAGAACTGAAAAAACTGTGAAAACAGTTGCTTCGAAAACTTCCTCAGTAACAAAAAGAACTGCTGTTAAACCAAAAACTCCTATAAAACAACCTGCGAAAGAAAGAACTCCTCGTGATGGTGCGGTTACTAAAAAACCAACAACTGAACCTAGAAAATCTCCAGGACGACCACCAAGTAGAACTTCAGGTCGCCCTCCTAGCAGATCCTCCTCTAGCAGATCCTCCTCTAGCAGATCCTCCTCTAGCAGATCATTTTCAAGACCACCTTCTGGAAGACCCCGTGGAAGACCACCACAGAGAGAAATAAGAAAAGTTCAGTTGCCTGAATACTTATCATCTTCTGTTACAAACGTAAAAACAAAGCTTGAAGCCATTGTGTATGATGAAGCTGAAAAAGAAATATTACGAAGCTCTGCAAGTGAAATTTATTCAAAATTAGATGGTATAGAACAAGCCCATGTAATAATAATAGACGGTGTTATTACCCAGAGGCTACTTGAAAAATCACATGCTAAAGGAATAAAAATGGTAATTGGTGCTCGAAAAGGTGAAATCACTAAAAAACCAACCAATCTCCGTGTTATAGAATTTAAGCAAATCTAATTTTTCTCTTTTTTTTTTCTTATTAATAGCCAAAAACCTTAATAGCAAATTAGAGATTTGTAGGCAGAGATGATGCCCTTGGAATATCTATGACTTTAACTAGTTCATTTTTACTACTATTGCTGTGGGGCAGAAACCATCAAAGTATTTTCGAGAAACTCAGGTGAAATTTAATGTCTATTGAAGATAAGATGAAATTAGTAACAAAAAATGCTGAAGAAATTATACTAGAAGAAGAAATAAAAAAAACTCTCACTGAGAAAGAAAAACCTCGAGCTTACATAGGCTTTGAGCTTTCAGGATTCCTTCACTTGGGAACAGGCTTAGTATGTGGTAACAAAATGCTAGATTTAGCAAAAGCTGGCTTCGAAACTGTTGTCTTCCTTGCAGACTGGCACAGTTGGATCAATAATAAACTTGGAGCTGACATGGATAAAATTAGGATAGCAGGGGAGTATTTTCAAAAGGCTTTTGAATCAGTTGGAGTCAAAGGACCCAATATCAAGTATATTTGGGCGTCTGAGCTAGTAGAACGAAGTGATTACTGGGCTAAAGTGGTGCGAGTAGCTAAGGCAAATTCACTCGCTAGAATATTAAGAACTATGCCAATTATGGGTAGAAAAAATGAAGGAGATATGGAATCAGCATTTCTCTACTATCCTGCTATGCAAGTAGCGGACATATATGATATGGAAATTGATTTAGCTGTTGGTGGTATGGATCAGCGAAAAGCACATATGTTGGCAAGAGATACAGCTGAGAAGTTAGGTTATACTAAGCCTTCATGTCTTCACACACCTTTGTTGACCGGTTTGGAAGGATTAGGAAAGAAAATGGATGCAGAAGCTGTTCCTGATTTATCAACACAGATCGATGCAAAAATGAGTAAATCGAAACCCGACACATGTATATTCATTCACGATAGCGAGGATGATATACTTAAAAAGATCAAAAAAGCTCAATGTCCTCCAAAACAAGTTGTAGGTAACCCGATTACAGAAATGGTACAATACATAATCTTTGACATGTACTCAACCTTCAAAATTGAAAGAACTGAAAAGTTCGGTGGCGATATTTCTTTCAACAGCTATAAATCTTTTGAAGAAGTGTATCTCAAAGGCGAAGTGCATCCCATGGATCTTAAATCAGCTGTAACTAAATCCTTAGGGGATATTTTGAAACCTTCAAGAAATTATTTTGAAAAACATGTAGACTTACTTGAAGAGATAAAGAATTTTTAATTTTTTCTTCTTTTATTTTGTATCAGACAAAAAACTTCAAGATAACAGAAGAGATATGTCATATTGCCTTTATCGAGGACTTTCTAGAGATGGCGATGCCGACTAGGAAAGAAGGTGCAAGGAAAAGGCTACATTTCCGCTATCAACGGGCTCTTTCCCTAGTTGAGTGTAACACTCAATACGATGACGGTGAGTCAACCCTAGCGGGATACAGTTGCTCCTGAGGCGCTCAACTGGTGGATATGGGACATCCCCTTAAAATGATACCAAGGGTTAACCTCAGGGGCATATCTATCTGATTTTTCAATAACAATAGGTAACAGAAAAAATAAATACTAATTAGTTAATCTCCTAATGCTTAGGGGCAGTGATCTAGCTTGGCCCATGATGCCACTCTCACACAGTGGATGTCGCAGGTTCAAATCCTGCCTGCCCCACCACTTTTAGAAGTAGTGCTGCAGAAATGACCCATAGTTCAAAAAAGAAAGAATTCTCATTCATTGATTTATTTTCAGGAGCAGGAGGCTTTAGTTTAGGTTTTATGCAAGAAGGATTTAGAGATTTACTTGCTATTGAAATTGACAATGATGCAGCTCAGACATACAAATTTAATTTTCCCGATACACCATTGATGAATGCTGATATTCGTACCATTCACTCTTTACAGATTGAGTCAGAAATAAGTGAAACACCAGATGTTATCCTTGCCTCTCCACCTTGTGAACCCTTCACTTCTGCTAATACAGCTAGACAAAAAGATCCCTTTGATAGATTTTACACAGATCCCAAAGGCGATTTGATTTTTCATGCAATACGAATCATTGGCGATTTATCACCAAAATTTTTCGTAATTGAAAATGTTATTCCAATAGTGAATGGTATTGGAAAAGAGCTGATTTCAAACGCATTTGCGAAAGCAGGTTTTGAAAAGATATGCTTCAATGTCATTACCACTGAAAACCATGGGTGTCCAAGTGAAAGAACTAGAGTTTTCATAAGTAATATTCGTTTGAAACTTCCAAAACAAAGAACTATTACTACAGCTGAAGCTATTGGTGATCTCCCCGAACCATCATATCCTAATGACTTTCCAAATCATTTTTCTCTCTTCTTTCCAAAGAGAGTAAGTGATAAAATACACCGAATAAAAAAGGGTGGAGCAGCAGTCTATTTCTCTGGAGCTGTTGAAGAAAAGAAAACTTGGATAAAACTTGATGCAGAAAAAGTAGCTGATACTATTATGGGTAAATCTCGCTTTATTCATCCCTTTAAAAATCGTCCCCTGACTGCTAGAGAACATGCTCGTTTGATGAGTTTTCCTGATACGTTTGTTTTTACTGGTAAAGTTGATTCAGTTTTTAATCAAGTTGGAGAGGCTGTCCCACCAGTTATTTCGAGACAAATCGCAAAAGTTGTAAAGCAAAAATTGTAAGAATCTAAAAAAAGGAAAAAAATTGCAGTTAACTATGAAAATTTTGAAAATGCGTCTTGTATACTTGAGAACAGATTTGATAGTGGTTTTCCAAAGATATTCTGGAAAGATTGTTTGATTTCACTAATTTGGAGTACGTCTGCAATAGATCTGTACTTTCCATCTTTGTTTACTGATATCAATCCTTTCTTCGAAATCCATAGAAATTTCTTTTGACCCTTTCTTCCTATAATCTCTTTCTTACCTATTAAGAACGCTCCATCAGGACTAATTAGCCAAAACAATTTGGGTTTTTGTGTTACTATCAAAGTATGTTTGTTTATGTTTGCTGTTCCAATTTTGTTTAATGAAAAGACTCTATTGTATTTACTCACTAGTTCCTGATAAGGTTCAAAATTTTCTACAGGAGAAGTTTCTTTAACATGATCTAACGAAAGAAAGGGTAAATTAACGGGAAAAAGGATGATCGTAGAGAATGTTTCATCAAATAATTCCCCTACTGCACCTTTTTGGGAATGAACAATTAAATCTGCAATAATCCCTAAAGGTCCTTCAAGAAGAAATCCTACCTGCCTATTTTCTTTTTCATTAAAAACTGGAAATAAGAGGGACTTCTTTGATAGTGAGATTTTAACAATATCGTTATCGAAAGTATATTCATAACTATGGGTGATTTTCAAAGGTCGGTTTTTTACACTTAATCTCATTGTTTTATCACCAGTTACTTAATCTTCGATATCAATATCAATTGTATCTTCATCTTCATTTTCGTAATATTCTAGTTGTTTCTTACGAGAATGAATCAATTCAGCTAATTTGAGAGCTTCAATTCCTAATTGGGTGATAAGATATCTTCCTCGAATTGCTTCTCTTGTGATGAAATTAACATCTTGAAGAATATCGGTATGGTGTTTAAAGGTACCACCACGCAATCCTGTTTCTTCAGCAAGTTCTTTTTGATATTGTGGAGAAGTTTCAAGTATTTTTAGAATAAGTAATCTCCTCTTATCTCCTAATGCTGACAACAGCTCTGCATTTATTTCCAATACTTCATCTAATTCCTCGATATCTATCGCATCTTCAGATTCAATACTGATGTTGTTGCCCTCTCGTCTTATTCTGGTAACACCTCCCATAGCTCTTTTACCACCATCAATTGCAATTTTTATTGTACTTTCAAGGTTTTTAGCTAATGAGGACATTACTCTGTCTGAATATTCTGTGAAAGTTGAACCTAAATCAACATCTCCTGCTCGAATTACTCGAGCTCCACCATTCTTTGATTGTGCTTCATGAATCTTTGCAGCTCTTCTTTGTAATCTGGCAAATTCCCTTTTCGCATTGGAAAGTCCATGTCTTGCTCCATGAATTTCATTCCTGGCATCTTGTAACTCTTCAGTTGCATCTTGTAACTCTTCTTTAGATTCACGTTGAAGTTCTAAGTCTTCCTCATGGATAGCACGTTCCATTCTTCGTCTTGCAGTACCAATTTCCTTCTGAGCTTCTATTACTGACAATCTTGCCTGATCCATATCCTCTTGAGCATCATCAATCTCGCTTCTAACATCTTCTATTTCTTCAATAATCTCTTCATATTCTTCAGTTGAAATATTAACGGCCCCTCTTAATCGTTCATTTTCTTTTTCTAACACTTTTTGTATTTTCTTTGTAAGTTTATCAGTAATCTCTTTAGCTATTTTTTCACCATCTTTTGCAACCTTTTCAACTCTCTTAGTAAACTCTTTCATAGATTTTTTGAACTCATCCGATTCAAAATCCATTCGTCCCTCAAATCCTTTGAAAACTATAGGCCTTATATGCTTTATTGGCTTTATTGGTTTCATTGGTTTCATTGGTTTCATTGGCTTTTCTGGCTTTTCTGGCATTTCTGGCATTTCTGGCATTGCTCTCTCAAGAGGTTCAGCATGGATAAAACGTTCAGCCTTGCGTTTTGCCTTATTAATGTCACGCTCAATTTTTCTTCTAGCTTCTTTTTTGATTCTATTTCGTTCTTTATCAGACTCTAACTCAGTAGTTCTCTCTATCTTGTCTAAATCTTTGTAAACGTTAGCTTGATTCTTTTGTAGTTCTTTTATGCTGGCTTTTAGCTCAGCAATTTCATCTCGTAATTCTTTTTCTTCTGCCATTTTTTTCACCTTGATTAAAAAATACTCCCCCCATCTTCGAAAATATCGCTGGAGTCAAATATATCTTTTAGGTCATCCTTAAGATCAGTCATGGTGTCCTTTAAGTCTAGAACCATTTCTTTCATAGATTCTTTGAACTCCTTCATGGATACCTTAAACTCATGCATCCACCCTTCTAAGTGTTTATCAAAATCATCCTCAAAGTTATGTTTGTTCAGATTAATCACCTTATATGAACACTGCTTCTGATTTTCTTTTCAACACTCTTCTTGCTCTCTGAAGTTGATTTAATTCGTCTTTTAATTTTCGGATTTCTTGATTCAATGTTTTTATTGTGTCACTCTGTCTCATGTTTCTCACCTATTATTACACTTTAACGTGCTAACTTACAATATTCTGTAACATATATAAACCTTACCATTAACCATTATCGAGCTTGTTTAATAACTTACAATAAACTGTAGGAAATAAGTAGCAAACTGGTTGTTCTATCAAAAATATAAGATAATGGACAATCTAAATATTTTGAAACGACATAACAAAGCATGTAGATATTGCGTAGATATTACTAATCCATTTTATTGTTTAAGGGAATTCAAAGATATTAGCACTTGAATCTGGTTTAAGAAGAGAAGTTTCTATTTCTTTCAGACTTATTCATAGTTAACATTGAGATTACCTGGGTAAGAAAAATGTTGCGTGTAGGTAAAAATGACGATAATAACTCTTCAGCACGCTTTGAGCAGATCGATATAACTGAAGGATATCAAACTGCAATTAGAAAAATATCTGAAGAAACTGGTGTTGTTATCTCTAACAAGGTAAAAGAAAAAATATATCCTGAAGGGGTAATTAAGATTACTTATAGCCCCCAAACTGAATCAGTTTATTATTATAATGATAATCTATCTGGTTCCGAGAATAAAGTGAAATGGGAGATTTTTGAAGACAGGGGAGCAATCATCGAAACAAAACTAATTGAAAATCTGATAGAGATTGATGAAATAAAGTTAGATTTTGATAAGATTACACAAGAGGAGAAACAGATGGAATATATGCCTCTTGATGAGATTATTGAAAAAATAAGCGAGTTTGTGAAAATATATGGAGGAAAAGCTTTTCGATATCGGGTTGACTCACAACAAAATGAGAAATGCAAAGTATTTAGATTCAATCGAGCTAATCATACTGAAGAAATAACACTTTTTTCCACAGATAAACATCTTGTTTTACGAAGATTTGAAAAAGATGATAAAGTTCATCAAAAGACTGTAAGGAGCATGAATCGAACAATCTTATGTTGGTACTATGAAGGTTTACTGAGAATGAGCCGTTTGGATGAAAAACAAAAGAAATATCTGAGAAAAATTGAAGGCTAAGTGTATACTTAGAAACAGAGAATTCTTAAAAAGATATGTTTGTTTTTAAGCTCTTTATAAATAAAATATATTTTCCACATATCTATTCGCATAATACTTTTCCTTTAAATGTGAGTATCTATGTTAACATAAGAAAAAGGTACAAATATAGATAATGGGTGAGAAAAATGCTATATGAGATTGATACTATATATTGTTCCAGATGTCAAAGATATGTAAACGTTTTCGATGCTGAAAACGAAGAGTTTTCGACAAAAGAGATTATTTGTACAGATTGTGGCAAAATTCTAATGGTTATTAGATCTTCTTTCCAATCAAGAAATGACTCGAAATTTTTGCTTAAATCTCTTGACAAACACATTATTCAAGAAAATATCAAAACTGGAAAAAGTCAAAAAATGAGAGAATTCTTTTCAAAATCAGGTGCATTGTAGAAACCTAGACTTGAAAATAGGAGATTAGAACTCATGTTGTTATTTTCCATACAATTTTAAACTAGTTATAGTTCTTGTTTTATGTGATTGAGTCAGAAGATGATTTAATAGTAGTTGGAGGTGGTCCAGCTGGTCTACTCTCAGCAATTTCTGCATCAAAGAAGGGCGTGGGAGTTACGTTACTCGAATCAAAAAATGTAATTGGTCATCATGAACATTGTGCAGGTTTGCTTAGCATTGATGGTTTAAAATCACTGAATCTCCTTAATTTACCTTCTAATATAGTACAAAATAAGGCCATTCGAGGTTCTAAAATTTATTCACCTAAAGGTGAACTAATTGTTGTACAAAAGAATGAACCTACTGCTTGGGTAGTGGATAGAGCTGGTTTTGACTCTCATTTATCCTCTCAAGCAGTTGAGCTAGGTGTAAAGATACGAACCTCTTCCAGAGTTCTTAATGTAAAAAGAACCAATAATCATCTGAAGCATATTCTTGGTAAAAGAAGTACAACTCAAAGAATCAAATCTAAAATGGTTATACTTGCTGAAGGAAGATTCCCAGCTTTGAATGAAAAATTCAACCTACCTAGTCCATCACGCAATAATATTGTATATGCCTCTCAATTTATCATGTCTGGAGTAAAAGATATCGAGAGAGAATTTGTAGAAATTTATCAGTGTAATAGTTTAGTTCCAGGTTTTTTTGGTTGGATCATCCCCATAGATGACAAAAGAGCGAAAGTTGGATTAGGAGTTATAAACCCTCCTGCTAGTAAGGTGCTTGAAAATCTAATTAAAAAACACCCTATTCTTAAACAAAAATTATCTTCGGCAAAGATTGAAAAACGAATGAGTGGTGCAATTCCAATTGGTTCTTACATTAAAAGAACTTATGCAGATAATGTACTTGTTGTTGGGGATGCTGCAGGACAAACTAAACCCACAACTGGAGGAGGAGTAATATTTGGTGGAATTGCCGCAGAAATTGCAGGTGATGTTTCAAGCCAAGCAATAAAAAATGAAGACTTTTCATCTAAATTCTTATCCGAATATGAGAAAAGATGGAGGAAGGAATTTAGAAAGAATCTAAATGTAATGAAATTAGTGAGAAATTATCTGAATTCTCTTGAAGATGAGCACGTTGAAAAACTGTTCAATTTATTGAATAAACCAAAAATAAAAAAGAAAATCTCACGATTTGGAGATGTTGATAACCAAGCAAAGATTGTTTTTCGCTTGGTTTTCAATCTTAGGTTGTGGCCATTTCTTCTGGGCACAGGTATGAGATTTCTATCCAAAAAAAACTAATATCTTGTTTTAAGACCTGATAGTTTTAGCTTCATTTTAACAGAGTTTTGTGTTATTACCTGGTAGTCTGATGAACCTAGTGGAACTGATAATTCGATATTAACAATTTCATCATCATTCTTTCCAGGATCACGTTCAAAGAGGTGGAAAGGAACTCCAATAACCCCACCTTGAGACATTGTTATAAATTCTGTATATAGTGTAAGCCCTTCTGGAGGTTTCCAAAGCTCATTTTTTTCCATGTTTATTGTACCTCTATTTGGGATTCTTCCACTAAAAGCAGGTCTTCGTCCTACTCGGAAGTACAGCTCAGATTCGTTTCCAAGCAAATCTCGATCTTCCAAGACCTTTAGTGATATTAGCTCAATTTTGACTATATATCTGTTGTCAAATTCTTTATCATCTCTTTGTCCTCTTGCATAAGTATCTCTATAGACTTTTTTTACAACTCTTCTTCCCATTTTATCACTCTCATATTGTTAAACTTAACATTCATAGATTGTTTCTGAATGTACCTACTTCCATAAATAAGCATTTAATATTTAAAGCATTTCTAATAACAGATGTTAGCTATGTTTTATTATTATTCACCCTTAAGAAATTCTACCAAGCAGAATTTACCTCTTCGTGTTGCAGGAATTCGTTCTCCAACTGTAAATGTTTTATCTGGTAGAAGGTTTTGTAGCATCCCTTCCCACATATATAAAACAAAGTCACACAAATCTCTTTTTCCTTCAACACATTTCTCTCCAGGGGCATATGTACAATAGCTTCTAGCAGGAAATTCAACATATGCAACTCGACGAGATACTGTTGAAGTAATATCATCTGGTAGATGTTTTAACAAATCATCTGTGGAACTAGTTTTAATTGTTTTAATAATATATTGACCAATCATTGAAGATATTTCTCGTATGTTTTGGTCAGCATCACGTATATTTGTAAGTAAGATTTCTATAAGATATAAAATGTGATTTTCTGTAAATTCAGCCTTAGCTTTTTTTACATTTGTATCTTCCATATCACTAAAGAAAGTAGTAATTACTTCAGCTAACACTTGATGAAAAATCGGTAATATCTTAGTAATTGGATAATTTTTCGAGATTGGTGAGAATGTATCTTCTAGACTTAATCCAATTGAGGATTTGATCTCCTCTTCCTCTGTCGAAAGTTGCGGTTTGCTTGATTGAGCTATAGTTTGTTGCATTTCTACAATAGGTTTGTATGTCGAGGTACTGGTTGTAGTTTCAATAACTTTTTCTCCCACTGAGGGTATTGGATGCTCAATCTTTTGTATAATGACTTGCATTTGTTGAGATTCAAATTGGCTAGGGATTTGTTCAACTATGACATCTGACTCAAACAGGAAATATCCAAGAGCTCGAATTATACCTGAAACAATCAGGAGATAAGAGAAATCTGTAGACTTTGAAGAAATAAAACGGTTAGCACCTAAATTGATTATTGCACTTTCTTCCTTCTTCTCAATGTTCAAAGTTTTCCAACCAAGGAATTCTACTAATGAATCAAATTGCTCTTCAATACTTAGATCTCTATGTGGAGTAAAATTGTTGAATATTACATCTGCAATGATAGAGATTATTGCTTCTTCATTTTCCTTTTTAGTAATATCAAACGATGATATTATCCGTTTTAATGTGTTCATTAGTATCTTTGTAGTTTGCAATGCTCGTAATTTGTCACTACCTTTGTTTGTCCAAGTCGGAGAATAACCGCTCATATCTATCGTCCTTTTGCAATGCAGAGTATTGTATTTCTTCTACATTAAGATGAACAAGTCATAATTATAACCTTTACGTTAATTTTTCTTTAGCGACATATCAAAAATCTGAAAATTGTTTAAGTCAAAAAGCTTAAAACACCTTTCTATCCGTATCCTATAGATATCGTACTAGTGATGACTATGAGTAAAATGATTGATATGCCTAGATGCACAAGCTGTAACAAAACCATTAGTCCTAGCGAAGAAGGAACTACACGCTTTTCGTGCCCTAACTGTAATGATGTAATAATTGTACGCTGTGAAAAATGTAGACTTTTTGCAAATGCATATATCTGCCCAAAATGCAGCTTTCAAGGTCCATAAGAGGCGTTAATAATGGCTAAAGTATTACTAGTTTATGAAATCCGTCCTGAATCTACAGAAGTAACTCCAAAGAAACTCGAAGAAACAATTAGAAATAGTCTAGATTCAAAATTCCAAATGCAAGATAACCCTGAAGAAAAGCCATTATTTTTTGGTATGGTTGGCATAATTGGACAATTCATCATACCTGAGGAAGACGGTGCCCAAGATAAACTTGAAGGATTTTTGAATTCGTTAGATGTAATTTCATCTATTCAGATGACATTTGTTACGCGGTTGTAGAATTTTTATCCCCCTTCTTCCATATCTGATTCAATGAGAATTGGCATCGTAATCTCGAAAATTGATCCTTTTTTCCAGTCTTTTTCATCTATTTCTATCATCTTGACTGAGTAGTTGTACTTTTTAGCTATTTCATTTACAATCATAAATCCAAGATGTTTACGAACAGTTTCATCAAAAGGTGATAAACTGAGAGCCCTTTGAATTTCTTCTCTTATATCAGGATGTGTTCCTTCTCTATCAATAATTTTAACTTTTATAAGTGGCTCATCTTCAACATAACTTTGTTCTCCAGAAATATCAATTTTTACTTCGTTGTTTACAGACTTTTGAATCAAACTTGTAAGAGTATAAAGAAATAGTTCATAAAGAAAAACACCTGCGACCACTCGTATTTCTGTAGGAAGAACATTAGTGATTTCAATTTTCTTATCTTCAAATTCTTCCTTAATTTTTTTTATTACTCGTTCAATTGTCATTTTCAGGGGGACATACATTCTTTCTGAGCTCGTTGATATGTCCAGTACACTTGTGAGTAATCTGATATCTTGAACAATAGCTGTCCCTCTTTTTACAAGGGTGTTTACTCGTTGTATAACTTGATTCTCTTCGGGAGAATCTTTGTCATCTAATAGTTCATAATAACCAGAAATACCAAAGAGTATATTGTAAATGTCATGAGTAAGTACATTCAGGTACATTCGTGATCTATTTGAATACTCTTCAGCAATTGATTGCAGTTTGGTTGCTTCAGATATGTCAACGAGAGATAATGCAACACAATACTCTCCTGTAAGATTGTTTATTGTAGGAGATAATTGAACAAAGAACGTTCGGGTATCTAACTGACCCAATTGAGCTACTTCAATATCTAATTTCATTGTTCCTTTTGCAATATTAGTTATTACATCACTAATTTTATCGCGAATTAGGATTGATTTTTCCTCTTGTAATTTTAAGGAATAATCAAGTTTCAGTCCTACTGTTTCGTCATAACTTAGATTGAAAGTTTTTTCAGCTTGTTTGTTAAGGTAAAGTATCTCGTTTCTGTTATTAACGAGCAAAATAGGAAAAGATGAATATTCAGAAGTTTGTGTTATTTGTTGAATATCATCAAGCAATCTTTTTCTTTGGAGGGTGAGAAACAGTTGATTTGCTAAGATTCTAAGGAAATGAATATTGGTTTCTGATAGTTGTTCCTTAGAGGGTGATAATATCAACAGAAATCCAAGCATAATATTTGTTGAACCAATTGGGAGAATAACTCCAAACTGTTCAGAGTCGATTGGAAAATCTACATCTTCTATTTTGTTTGATGTGTTAAAGTACTGTACATTAGATACCTCAAAATTGGGATCGGAATAATAATTCACAATATCCTCATTTAAACCAATATGCTGAATAAGTGTAAAATGATCAATGTCTTTGATAAAAACTCCTATGCTCTCGATATCTGTTCTCTTCTTAACTTTTGGAAGAATGTTGTTAAGGATAATTTTAACTTCCGTTGTTTCTAATGTAAGATTTGACATCTCAACAATAAGCTCGGTTTGTTGTTGTTTCAAGAAAGAACTATGTTCTTCAACCCAGGAAGAAATTAAAGATGATATTGTGTGGGAAACACTATCAATTATTTCAAAATAGTTTTCTTCATTATATTTCTTAGTTTCAGGAAACAGAAAGGTTGTGAGTGTGCCTATAATGGTTGTATTATCATATATTAATGGTGTAATTATCGCTTCGCTAATACCTTTCTCCGTTAGTTTTTCTTTTAGTTCGAATTTATCTGAAAGTGAATCCATTTGAACCCAGATTGGCTTAGATGAAGTAAAAATATCAGAGTAAGGATTATCGCTTTCAAATGCATCCATTTCAAACTCTAATTCTTCTTTCTTTACCTCTACACCAGATACTGAAAAAGGTATGAGTAATTGTGTCTCTTGATCATAGAAGTTAATGAGTACAATGGAAGGATTAAGTGTTTTTTCAATGATACTGCTAAGATTCTGGATGATTTCAAGAACTCCTTTAATCTCCTTAAGCTCTCCTCTTTGTAATAATTTGAGGAATTCAAACAGATTAGTCTTAGTATTGTAATCATCCATCTATGATCTCTCTCCATGGGCAGTATTTAACATATAAACATCTTTATTATTTATTTTTTTACAAACTTTTTTACATTTTTGGTTAGTTACAAAGCTTTTGATGATAAGTATTAATTCATAGATTTAAATTCATTCCGCATCGAATTCTTAAATTAAACTAGTTTTTATGATTGTAATTTGATTTTGTTATACTGGTATGAAAGAGAATCACTTGGAATTTTCTATCAATTTCCAATACAACGTTTAGCTTAAACCAATACTATTTATGAATGAACTCTGATACTATTTGTTGAGGAGATTTACACGATAGGGAATATAACTAAAACACTTTTAGATTATTCTAACCTAATCTTTGGATTCTTTTTAGGAGATAAAGAGGGTAACATATTAAAGGAGAGTGTGTTTAACCCTGATAATTGTCCTCAACAGATTTTAAAAAATGTTCTCAAAGCTTTCTGCACATTTGCAGAGGAAACTCAAATTTCTAGAAAAGGAACTATAGAACTTACAAAATCCAAGATATCTTTTATTAAAATTCAAGATATTACTTATGTTTTGAATCATAATTTACCTGATAAAGTGATTGCTGAAACATTAATTGAGCAACTATCAGAAATATTCGAGGAGAAGTCAAAAACGAAATTTTATAGCGGTGATCAGAGCGTTTTTTCGGGTGCATCAGCTGTTTTTAATAAAACTACGGAAGAAATTTTTGGTGAAGTGATTTCCTTCCAGAAGCGCAAAGAACAGGAAAAGGAAGCAGTTTCATTAGAGCTTGAGCTAGTAGATGTTTCCATCAACTATGATGAGATTGCTTTTTTGCCACAGATTATAGGAGAGAAAAAAGATGCAAAAGAAGCACCTAAGAAACTACCTTCAAAAGGAATAAAGAAAACAGGAGAAGAAAGTGAATCTTCTAAGGAGCAAAAATTAAGCGCTGTAACTTTCAATATTTTGAATTCCATCAGTGGGATTGAGCATCTAGTTTTTGTTGAGCATGGTAATAAAACCGCTTCGCTTTTCTATCAAAATGGAAAATTAGATGAGGTTTTTGTAAATAAAACACTACAGATTTGTGAAAAATTTCTCTCAGATATATTAGAGATGTTGAATGATGAAAGTTTAGAGAAATCTATAGATGTAACTGAATCATATCAGATAATATTTGTTCTACTCAATGAAAGCAACTTCTTCTATGCCATAGCCAAAATGAACGTAGATGCTGTTTTAATGAGTCCAGTTTTTGAGAGAATAGCAAAAAGAATCAAAGATGTCGTTATAGATTACAAAACATCAAAAGATTAGTATTTGACTTTTATAGCACATTTCTTTGAATTACCGGTTCAGAAATGCTGAGTTTCTCATGAATGAGGTTACTTTTCCATTCATACTTACATGAACAACTAATCTCTTTGTTTAATACTCCAATATCTTGTGACATTGTAAACTCTTTTATCGCCTTGATAACGTGCTGATCACATTCACCACAATTGTGAGCTCCTCTAACATTCCCACCAGCAACAATATCACAAATTAACCTTAAATCTGGATATTATTCCTTAATCTCTCTACATAAGTAAAGAAGAGACCATAACCAAGGTGTTCTGTATTCGTTCTTCTCGAATAGTTGTGAAAGAAATGTTCCACGATGGATGCTTATGGCATTAATCGAAATAGTATCAATACCTAAAGAAACTATCTTAGTTATGCTTAACAGTATATCTCGTATTGAATCATATTCAGAAACGAAAGGAGGTTTAAATAATAAATATGCCTTGACTCGTGCACCATTTTCTTTTATTGTAATGGCGGCTCTTTCAAAATCCTCCCAGAAGAAACCTTTGTTTATAGAATTCATAAGGATAGAATTGTTTGAGCTTTCTAATCCAATTGCTATTTCCAGTATGGACATATCAATTTTCTCTGATATTTTTTTGAGTGATGAATCTTTGATGTATTCTGGTCTAGATTCAACAACCACTTCTTTAATTACCTCATACTGTGACAGCTCTTCAAGCATTTTCAGTTGAAATTCTTCTGGTACCTCTTTATTATCAAGAAAACTCCCACTTGTGAAAATCTTCACCGAGTATGTGAACTCTTTATTCAGTTTGTTTCTCAAAATCTTTTGAAATGATGATAGAATTATCGTAAAATCAGGCTGTTGAGGATTATCATATATATACCCACAAATTGAACAACCACCACTTCCAGATAGAGCCCATGAGCATCCTCTTGTTGGGAGTATAAAGACTAAAGCTTTTCCTTGCCTCGATAGAAGACGAGTATCTTCTTCCCAGAAAACAACTTTTCGTGATTGAGCTCTAGAGGGAAGCTCAGCTTCTCTAATATAATTAATTCTCTCAGCAAAATTTTTGTTAATTTTCATTTTTTGCTCCTCACTTTCTTCTTAACTTCTGCAACAATACCTGAAGTCATTTTATTCATGTCAATCCCGGAAACAAGAGCAGTAGCGGTGGCAATTATTCGATTTTCATGAACTATGAAAATTTCATCATTTGGTTGGATTCGTGTGTTAGCATGTACAACACCTGGGGCATAAATATTGCTCCCGGAAACTCGTTCTGCTCCAAATTCAAGGATATTTTCGGTTTTACTCAAAATCAAATTAGCAGGTTTAGGAAAGAGCGATAAATACCCACTCTTTGTAACGTAAGTTGCGATGTGTTCCTTATCCTTGTAGACATGTTGGTCACGAGGGTATTTTCCCTTAATTCTTACAGAATATGGGAATAAAATTTCTCCGGCTCCTAGTCCATACTCAAAATCTGCAACAGCTTGAATCTTTCTTATTTTGCTTGAGATTCCTTTTTGTTCATCTGTTTCTTTTGTTTGTTGGATTTCTATTAAGGTGTCAGTCAATCGTTGTAGAGATTTTTCACTTGTTGGGCTTGCATCCTTTGCTGTATCTCTAATATCAAAAGATGAAGTTGTTCTGAATTTTTCCACAATGTCCTCGTAACCTCCTCCGTGTGTGTGGTTGACGATTACAGTGTCCTTTGGAAAATGTGATAGAACATCATTTAGCAGTTCAGCTGTAACTTTAACTTCCTTTTCAGACCATCCACCTGAAACTGGAATGTCATAATATTTTACTGGATAAATATCTTCCAGTTCACGGGGAACGACAGATAGTGGAGATGTTATAATTAATTCAGTAAGTGACTTGAATACACCCTTTCCAGCATTTCTCATAGCTTTATGAAAGAACTTGTGAGTTCTCGAAAAGGAATAAGGCTTCCTTGCTGAGCAAGGTAATAGTATTACTAAATTTGAATTGGGGTCTGGTTTATACCTATCTCGTACTCTTTCTCTATACTCTGTTATCAAGGGTCGGTCAAATGATTCTTCCCCTATACATTTGACGGGAGAAGATGATATCATTGGTGTTCTTCTTCGAAGATTTTCGTTGAAATGGGTATCAACTCTCTTGAGTGCTGCAGCAAAACTCACATTATTATGAACATCTTTCTCAACCTGTGCTCGAAAAATACCTCTTTCAATTGAATATCTTATTCGAGAGAGTGTATTCTTAATTACCATTTCATTGTGTTTAAACAGATTGGGTTCTAGACCAATACAATGAGGACAATAACATTTTGGATGGATGGATTGTCTGTAAACTTGATCCTCTGTAAGAAAATAACCGTTTTTCGATACATAATGTGCAAAAGAATTATCGAAGAAGTCTATCCCCATGTAAACTAAGAAAGAGTAAAGGGAAGGTGATATGGGACCAGGAGCATATAAAGCAATATCTGGTGATAACATTTCTCTCAGCTGTACTAATGTTTCTGTTATGCGTCGTTGATTGCTAAATAATGAGGTTAAGCCAGAAAGAATGTATAACGAACACTCTGTCTCCATGATTTCCTTAAAACGTGGGTTATTAATTTGTGAAATAGGTAATGTGAATATTGCTGTTTCCAACTTTGAAGAAGTCAGGAATCTATCTAAATAATTCTCAAAGTCATTGACAATAAAACTCTCATCAGCAAAGGGAGGATAGAAGGGTTGCTCTGTCAGTTGAAATTTGGTTGAATGATACTTATCCATTTTGTCTTCTGGAAGTATCCAATCTAAACTATAATCTGGTTTAGTTATGTCATCAAATTTAGGTGGAAAAGGCACGTAAATGACAGCTGCATAACCTTCAGTTATCTCTAACTGGTTTATAGATATCATACCAGGTGATAGCGGAAAATGAGTCCTTGTTTCAGCTAACGTTCGTGCATATCCAATCTGTCTAATAGGCTGAAAGAATCTCATCTGAACATCAAATCTTATTCAAAGTAGGAAAAGAGAAGGGCAATAAAAATAATCCGTTATAATAGAGAAAAGGTTGGAATATGTCCTCGTTGATTGTTAATTAGTGAGATAAATTAAAAAGGTGAAACTGAAGCGTTAATTGAGGAAAATGAAGGATTACATGTTGCAAGAGATTGAAGAACAACCTAAGGTTCTGAAACAGCTGATTGTAGAGGATAAGGAGAAGATCTATGAAACAGTAACAAAAATTATAGCTAAAAACAATATTAACAAGATAGTGTTAACCGGAAGTGGAGATTCTTATTGTGCAGCTTTAACAAATGAGTATGCTTTCGCTGAATCTGGAATAAGCACTTTTGCTCTTTACCCAATGGAATTTTCAAGATATAAATACAGGATTCCAAACTTCATTGATGAACAGACACTATTAATCCCTATCTCAGTTAGCGGTAGAACTCCAAGAGTAGTAGAAGCTGTATATGCAGCAAAGAGCAAAGGAGCACATGTTCTAGCAATAACAAATAATCCTGATAGTCCTGTAGCTGAATTATCAAATGAGTTTCTTTATGCAAAATCCTCTGACATGCAATCTTTGAAAACAACTTCATATGAAGGAGAAACAAGTAGTAAGTATGTTGGATATGAGCATGATGTTCCTCAGACAAAGAGTTATTCTGCGGTTCAGATGACACTCCAACTTATGGCAATGAGTTTGCAGAAAGATCCAGATTATTCAGAACTTGAACAAATTCCAACTGTAGTTAAGAAGATTATCAATAACACAGAGATCAAATCTTTAGCAATCGAACATGCATCTTCTAGACAGATTTATTCTGCATCAGGACCAAATTATGGCAATGCCGTGTTTGGTGAATTCAAAATGTATGAATTCTCACTAACTGGTTTTAGCAAGGAGATTGAAGAATACTGTCACACTGCTTACTTTGTAACAGAAGAAGGAACCTCAATCATGTTCATAGCACCTGAAGGAGAGTCGATAAAAAGAGTAGCAGAAATTTCACCAGTCCTGAAAAATACTACAAAAGCGGATCCTATTGTGCTTTCCAATGAAGAACCTAATTTCGATTTACATTCATGGATAGATATACCCTTCAATGGTAAAGAAGAATACTCTATTATTCCATACGGAGTTGTAGCATCACTCTACGCTTATTGGATAGCAAAAGAAAATGGACTCAATGTTAATACTTTCCGTGGAGGACTAGATCAAGAGAAATATGTTGAAGGCTCCTATCATATAATAAGGAAGAGCAAAATTAAGAAAGATTTCTAATAACTACGAACCTAGTTACCACTCTAATATTTCTATCTCATCTTGATTGTAGTTGATTACAGCATCCCAGTGAGTATTGGCTTTAATCTGTCCCCCAAGATGCGTATTCATCCCGAAACCAAAGTGAACTGTATCGCGTAATACATCTTGAGCTCCAATGTTATTCAAAAGACTCTTAGTTGGGTTTGTACCAAATGTTACTTCTCCAAGAATTCTTCCACCTTCTGATACTTGCGGTAAACAGATATTCTCTAAGAAAGAAGCTTCATCCTCTCCTTTTATATTTACAATTCTACCATTTCGAACTTTAAGGGTTATTTCTTCTTTTATTGAAGGAAAAGAAATTATATCCATAAAATTAATTGGAAATTCACTAATGCACCTATCTACAACTATGGTACCATTAGTTTCATTTTCAATGGGTGCTGTATAGAGTTGTCCGACTGGTAGTAGTAATACTTTAGATTTATTTTCAAAATTATAAGGCATTTTAGTCCACCTTCTGGGCACGAAAGTAAGATCTGTTCCTCTATCTGTGGTTAGTCGAAGTTTATTTGCGTCTTTTACCCTTGACTCCAAATCATTAGTATAAGTGTTTAATTCCATATAATCAATATCACAAAGATTAGTAAGAATCGTATCCTCAATAAGCATATGAAGAACCATAACTCTTGAATCACTTGCTTGGAAACCTGAAGAAAAACTGAAAAATCTTTCAAATTGAAGTTTTTTCATAAAATTGTTGTGTCTAACAATAATAATAACGTCTTCTGAATGAAGATTTTCTAATAAATGAAGAAATTTAGCTGGATTTTCAGTCAGTTTTACTGCATTAAAAACTTCAATTCTTTCAATTTCATAATCTAATTCTCTAGATGCAGTATCTATATGATTTACTATCTCTAATCTTGAAGGAGGATATACTAGAACTACTTTTCTTTGACTACTTTGAGTTAATAAATTCTGAAAAATCTTCTTCCATGAATCTATTTGATTTTGCATATTAACACCAATAGTATATATTGTTGGATAACTTTACATAATAAAAGTACTACCATTTTTAGACATAGATAATTATAGTATTTTATTATATTCTAAAGTTTCTACCTTGAACTTTGCATATTCAAGGTCACCTTCAGGAAGATTCCATTCAGCAACGAATTCGGTTGGAACTTTGAATCCATTAAGTTCCTTACAAGAAAATATACCTCAATATATTTTTTCCACATTAAACTCATCTGAATCGACGAAATTTTCTCGATTCTTCATTAGTCGTCGACCATCAAAGAAATATACTAAATTTAAGACAAGTAGTAAACTAATTTGTATTAGTAGAATATAGTAAGCTCGACCTTCCAACAAAGTATAGAGTTTGCCCCAATTACCATAAATATCTCCATGTCTTATCTCTACAAACATTCCATCTAGTACAATAGTAAAGAGGATCACAGGAAGTATTTGAAAAAGAAGTGCAAAGACAAATGGTTTTCCTTTAGCTTTCACCATTTTTTTATCATGTAGATACCCTGTGATGGTGAAAAATCTTGCTACGGACCAATAGGGAGCTGTAAAAATCATAAGCAGTGAAAGAAGTATGATGACTCCAATAAGTACCCCTTCTATAATGTTTGGCGTGTAAGAAAAGGGTGAGAGTGCACCTGGATTGTTTTCAATAAATCTATTTTCAAGGCTTGTCACAAAAGTTGTAAGATTCATAATAAGGAGAATAATGAGGCTAAAAATAAAAATTTTGGACGATTCAATGAGAGCAAAGAGCCACTTCCCTACAAAAACCTTGTTTCTCTCCCCCTTTTCCTTCCATTTTGTTATTATTTTATAATCATCAAAAAGAACATAGAGCATTGTATAACAAACGATAATAGAAGCCATAACTTTGAAAATATTCAGAAAGAAAAAGTAGAAATTAAAACTCCCATTGAATATGCTAAACAATAACACGTAAATGAATACAGTAAGATGTACAATTTGTAATACAGAATATGTTCGTTTTAAACCTTCATTACTTCTAATGAAAGTTCTAGTTCGTTTAGGTGTTGTTAAATCATCCATGTTTATCCACTCCTTTTAATCATTTATTTTAGTATAAGAAAAGTGGCGAGCTAGAGGAGATTTGAACTCCTGACCGTCAGGTTTTTTCGGTGGGAAGGCTCTCCTACCCATCTTAAAAGCCTGCTGCTCTACCTAGCTGAGCTACTAGCCCGTTAGTTAGAAACTCTAACTCACGATGTTCTCTCATTCTGCTCTTTTAATAAAACTTTCGTTTTTAATCTATTTCTTGATTAGATTGTTATCATGTTTGTCTTTGTTAGTATTGTGTTTCTTCTTGTTCCTGGAGAGTTTGCTAAATGCCACACTGTATATTGTTCTTCATAAGGATAAGTTGCTGATATCGCATCTATAGGAATTACTGTTACTAATTTTCTTACAGCTGCTCCAATGGCTGTGCTAAGTACAGCTCCACTCGCTGATGTCCCCACAATTATTACAGCTTTGATCTTGTTCTCTTTTAGCACCTTCTCTAGCTCTGTATTGAAGAATTTGTCTACGCCTGCTTTTATTATTGGTTCTCCTTTCTTAGGCAAGATTTCTCTCCTCATATCTGCTTTACTTGCTGCGCTAGTTAGGGTAAAAATCACTGTCATCTCTCTTTCTCTTGCTTTTTCCAGAATTGTCTGTATTTGATATAATGTCTTTACGCATCTTGGTCTTCTTTCATTATTACAATTTGAATTTTGGACATCTAATACAAGCAGAGCTGTTTCTCTGGGCTTGATTTTTACTTCTTGTACTTCTGGTGGATTTGGTGCTTTTACTCTGGTCCACTCTTCAACTATCGTACTTTCACTACTCATAATCTCTTTTTACATTACGAGTATAAATTTCTATACTTTTTTTGCTTAAAATGAAATGCTTAAGTATTAGTTGTCATTTATGATTATCGTTACTCATTTACGTGATGCTCATGAAAATCTTTGACCTTTCCAGTCGAGAACTCAATCTCCTTATCTATTTTGCTCAACTTCGTGCAAACGAGAAGGAAATTAGCATCACTACATCTCAGATTGCAGATTTCTTCAAAACCTCCCAACAGACCGCTTCTCGGTGCTTGATTAGATTAAGCAAAGAATTAGGGCTTGTTTCTTGGCGTTCAACCCGCAAAGGTTCTTTTGTTCAACTCAATCCATTGGGTTTAGATATCTTACACCAACTACGTTTTGAACTTGAGAGAGCTCTTTATCCTGACCTAAACACAATCACTATCCATGGCTCTGTTTTTTCAGGGCTGGGAGAAGGTAAGTACTACATCTCTCGTTCCTCTTATATGGATTCTTTTGTAAAAAAACTTGGCTTCAAACCTTTTCATGGTACTTTAAACCTTCGAATTCCACCAGTTGATGTTGACAGATTAGATCTGATTCGTGGTTCTTGGCCTGTCATAATCCCTGGTTTTGAGGAAGGCGGTAGACAATATGGTGACGTTCTATGTTATGAAGTAAAAATTCCTAGCTTAACAGCTAGGGTAGCAGCTATTGTCCCAAGGCGATCACATTATGGGAGTAATGTTCTTGAATTGATTAGTGATGTAAACCTTAGAGAGACTTTAAATTTGGAAGATGGCTCGGAACTTGCAGTGAGTTATTCGTTGAATCAAACTAGTGAGTATGATAAATGATGGTTGGGTCATTGGATTACATCTTATTGAAAAAAATTTATTCCAACAATTTACATAAGATTTTTTCAACAATTCTTACTCTCTCTCGGCAAATAGAACTCTCACAAGATATCGTTAAGTCATCTCTTCTAGATATGGTTAATGCTGGCACTGTAATTGAAAATAATGATCATCACTTCCATCTAACGGAATTGGGAAGGAAGAAATTTACTGTTGTAATGACTGGTGGAACTTTTGACTTTATACATACTGGTCATATTTTTACTTTTGAGCAGGCTCGAATGCTAAGCGATGTGTTGGTAATTGTTATCGCAACTGATAAAACAGTACAGAAGTTTAAACAACACACTCCTACTAATTCTCAACAAGAAAGGGTTGTATTAATTCGTCACTTGAGAGAAGTAGATGCAGCTATAGAAGGTAGTGAAGCAGATTTCTTTGAAACGGTAGAAACCATCCAACCTGATATCATTGCTTTGGGCTTTGATCAGAAACACGATGAAAAAGATCTTTACAAGAAATTGAATGAAAGAGGATTCTCCCATGTAAAGATTGTAAGACTTAAAGAGCACGTATTTGGAAAGTCAACTTCAAAGATAGTTCAAGATATAATCAAGCACAGTTATAGAGAAGAAAGCTGACTACATTTAATCTATTTTAACTTGAAATTCTGTTAGAAAGTTTCTTAATCACTGAATTTTTAGTATTATTTGATGTTTGTTCAAAACTCTGAGGATCTTTTAAAACTAGCCCGAAATGATACTGAAAAAGAGCTTATTAATGTACTCTTATCCTCACTTAATGATCTTCTAGCTTTTGCACAACCTTCAACAATTATGTCTGATTCAATAATTTTTGATAACAATACTTTGAAAGTAAATGGGAACTCAGTCGATTTATCTTCTTACGAGAATTTCTACCTTATAGCCTTCGGAAAAGCTTCTCAAACGATGTCTAGTTGGATGATAGATAATTTTCCACTGTCATTTTCGCGTATTATTATTGTAAGCCCCGATAGAACCCATTCTAGATTTACTTCCATGCCCCCCTGTCAATGTTTTACTGGTGGTCACCCAATCCCTAATGAACAGAGTGTATTAGCAGCTGAAGAAGTTCTTAATCTCCTTCAAACACTTACGGAAAGAGACTTGTGTTTCTTCCTTATATCAGGAGGAGGTAGTGCTCTTCTAGAGTCCCCAGATTTTAACATATCTCTTCAAGAATACCAACTATTGCAAAAGAATTTACTTTCTTGTGGAGCTCCCATTCATGAGATTAATACGATACGAAAGCATTTCTCCAAGGTAAAGGGTGGGAAACTTGCATCTATTTCAAAAACCAGCATTATGTCATTTATTATCTCGGATGTGATCGGTAGTGATCCATCTTTCATAGCTTCTGGACCTACTGTACCTGATAAAACTACATGGAAGGATTGTGAAGCTATTTTTCAAAAATACGATCTTTTTCAATCTCTTCCTGAGGTGTTTGGCCATCTTATTAGTCGAGGAGTAAATGGATTAATTAATGAAACACCTTCTGACCCAGCACTATTTTCAACCATTTACAATTGTGTAATTGGAGACAATGTAAAATTACTGGACTTCATAAAGGAAAAACTTAGTTTAACCTATCCCGTAGAGATTTTGGATTACAAGATAAGTGGAGAAGCCAAGGTAATTGGAGACGAACTAGCTAAGGAGGCTATTCAATACTACTCTGAAGCGCAAACACATCACGAAGGTTTGTCTTTATCATTTCTTCTTTTTGGTGGGGAAACTACAGTTACTCTTTCACCCTCTGCTGGAGTTGGTGGAAGGAATCAAGAGCTTGCGCTTTCGTTTGTTTTGTCATCAAATGCTCATAAATCACTATTTTTAACAAGTTTTGGTACAGATGGAATTGATGGCAACTCTAAAGCTGCAGGAGCTATTGTTGGACCATTTACTCTTACAAATGAACAAATCAAAAACGATGCTAGTAAATCTCTCTCTTCAAATGATGCAAATAGTTTCTTCAAAAAATATGGTGGAGAGCTTCTTACAGGTTATACTGGAACAAATATGATGGATATTGGAATAATTTGTATAGTGATGGATGAGTAATTTTAATCATCAAGATATTTATCCAATCTCTCTTCTAGTTTCTTACTTTGAACTGCTACAAATAGATCAGACAGGGTTCTTTCAACTAAAATTCTTGCAACATCTTTCTTTCTTCTGAAATCCGAAACTAGGTTTTTACCGCATTCAACTTGCATAAATGTTGCATAGAGTTCTTTCATAGTCTCATAGTATTTTCTTGCCTCTTCTATTTCTCCTTCAACTAATTTCTCAAGAATATATCTTCTCAATTCTCCAATAAGGTCTGCAACTCCCAACAAGTAAGCATCTTCTGTAATATTGATTTTTTCATAGTTTGGAATTTTCCCTACAGTAAATAGCTCATTTAGTAATTTAGCTTCTGCATATTCTTGCATAGCTGCAGAAATTATACCTAGACGATAATTACCTTGTTGATTGTTTTGTAACTCATTAACTATTTTGAGAGCCTCTTCAGCTTCTTCTATCTTACTTTTTGCCTTCTCAAACTGTTTTCTATGGAAGTTTTCAATACTTTGGCCCGAGCATTTCAAGATTGTCCTTGATAGATTCATTAACTCTTCTCGTGCTTTATCACTTTCAATAAGTTTTTTTTCAATTTTTGAAGCTATATCTTGGAAATTTGACATATCTACCATTGTTCTCAGTACTATTTTTCGCTTCCTTTCAAATATGTTGTGTTTTTTAATCTTAACAGATAGAACAAAAAATTAATATGAGGTTTGTTTTCGTTATCCGAAGGTATAAGGAAGATAGTTATGTTTCTTACGTACTACAACAAAATAATGAAAGAAGTTGATAAATCATTAAAATCGCTTATGAAGGATCAGTTAGATTCTGTTAAGGATAATTCTTTTCTACAGTTCTTTTACAAAAAAATAGAAGATTTTCTCTTTTCTGGAGGTAAAAGAATTCGTCCTGTCATGATGATAACCGCATTTTCTGCTGTTGACTCGACTAAAAAAATAGAAGCTGCCGTAAGAACTTCACTATCATTGGAATTAATTCATAATGCCAGTTTAATACATGATGATATCATGGATAATGCTGATACCCGTAGAGGAAAACAAGCTTTTCACAAAGTATTTCATGATTATGCTAAGAACAATCATACTGATACAAATATGGACTATGCTAATTATGGGGAATCCATGGGTATTCTGGGAGGAGATTATGTTTACAATCTTGCCTATAGAGCTATCCATAATGATGGTTTTTCTCCAGATGTTACTTTAAGAGCAGCACAAGAATTCAACATTGGTTTCCTCAAAATTGTTCAAGGTGTGATATTTGAATCAGACCTTATGGGGCGTAACAATGTCACAGAGGAAGAATACATTGAAATGATAAAAGGAAAAACAGCTGCTTTGTTTGAAAAATCAGCGCGACTTGGTGCGATTTTGGCTGAGGGCTCTACTTCTCAAATAGAAAATCTAGGCAATTTTGCTTTAAATGCAGGAATTGCTTTCCAGCTTGTAGATGACGTTATAGGAACTTTTGGTGATCCTAAAAAAACCGGTAAGCCTGTTGAAAGTGACATAAAAGAGGGTAAGAAAACAATCCTAGTAATCAAAGCCTTTGAAAATGCAAGTGTTGAACAACGATCAATTCTTAGTAGAGTTTTGGGGGATCGCGATGCTAATGCAACTGATGTTGAGAAAGTTAGAGAAATAATGCAACAAACTGGAGCTTTATCTTATGCTCAAAACCGCGCTGAAGAACTATTTCAACTGAGTAAATCATTTTTAGACAATCTAGAACCATCCCTAAACCAATCATACAAGGATTATCTGATAAACATTGCAAAGATGGGTGTTTATAGAGAAAAGTGAGCGAAAATCATGATTCTTCCAACTGCTGAAATTGTCTGTTTGGGTAATGAATTACTAATAGGCGTAACAATAAATAGCAATGGTGCATTCATTGGAGAAAAACTCACAAAGCTAGGTTATGAAGTTCGAAGAACAACTTGTATTAGAGATGATCTCGAATTAGCCTCTGCATTTTTCAAAGAAGTTTTTTCAAGAAAACCCGATGTAATAATAGTTTCTGGTGGGCTTGGACCAACATATGATGATATTCAGCTTGAAGTATTAGGGAAAGCACTTGAGGTTCCTTTGATTGAATATGAGCAAGCTGTGCGGCAATTAGAAGCATACTATGGGCGAAGGAATTTAGGATTAACAAAAGAGAGACGAAAGATGGCGCTCTTCCCAAAGGGAGCTATTATTCTAAGTAACCAGGTAGGTGGTGCTCCAGCTTGCTATCTACAATATGATGGGATGGATATTTTCTCTGTTCCAGGAGTCCCTACTGAAATGGAAGATATTCTGCTCAATCATATAATCCCCATTCTTAAGAAAAAGGTTGAAAACTCCTTCTTTGAGTTGAAATTCCAAATATTCAATTGTGTTGAAAGTGAAATTGCCCCTTGTATAAATGATGTTAAAGCACATTTTCCTGACCTCTATATTAAATCTCATCCAGCTTATAAGGATAAAAAGGGAATTGTTATTCACCTTTCTGGATATGGTGAAACAGCTGAAAGCAGTGTCTATAAAGCTAAAGCGGAAATGATAAAACTCTTTACAATCAAAGTACCTTCTCTAATAATTAAAGATTTTAAGGACTAGAAAAACAATGGCAAAAAGATATTATACCATTTTCTTGCTGGGAACAGCTGGGAGCGGAAAAACAGTTCTAACTAGAACAATCCTTGATTGGTTTGATCAAAAAAAATTAGATGTTGCAGTTCTTAATCTTGATGCTGGCGTTAAGAGATTACCCTACAATCCAGATGTTGACGTAAGAGATATTGTTAACATTGATAACTTAATGGATAAACTTGACTTAGGTCCAAATGGTGCAATGATTGCCAGTATGGATCTTATTGCAACCAAAATCGATACAATAAAAGATGAAATTGACTATATAGAACCTGAGTACCTTATTGTAGATACTCCTGGTCAGATTGAGTTATTTGCATACAGAAGTAGCGGTAGATTGGTTTCTTCAGTTATTGCAGAGAATAGTCAACCAACATCTGTTTTCCTTATAGACCCGTCACTTGCACTCAAACCTGAAGGATTTTCCAGTGTCCTTCTTCTGAGTATATCAGTTGCTTTTCAGCTAGCTCTTCCACAAATTATCGCTATTTCTAAAGAAGATATCATTGAAAAAGAGCAAATGGAGAATCTTGAAAAGTGGATTGATTCACCTGAAACTCTAATCACAGATATCCATACATCATCTCAGGTTTCCATGTCACAGCAGTTAGGGTTGAGCATTGTAGACATACTCAATCAATTCAAAGTCACAGGAGATTTGTTCCCAATCAGTTCTAACACAGGTTACAATATTGATACTCTGATTGCTTTGATGGAAAGAAATTGGGGACAAAGAGATGATTTCTACGAATAAATGGACTGGTTAATCATTGACCGAACCTTCTTTGTCTTCTTTGAAAAGTGCGTACAGCTCTCCATAAATCTATTTTTCTAAAAAGGGGCCAATGGACGTCAACAAAATAATATTCTGAATATGCAGATTGCCATAATAAGAATCCAGAAAGTCTTTCTTCTCCTGATGTACGAATAACTAAATCAGGATCAGCTATATCTTCTGTGTAAAGATGGCTACTAATTAACTTTTCATCTAACTCGTTTAAATCAATTTGACCAGCTTCTGCTTTTTGCAGAATTAATTTAAGAGCATCTACAATCTCAGCTCTTCCACCATAAGCCATACAAACATTAAGTCTATATTTGCTAAATTTCGAGGTCTCCTCTTCAGTTATTTTTATCTCTTCTTGGACTTTGCTAGGTAGCATTTGTGTTCGTCCCAAAATTCTAACTTGCACTTCATTTTTAATTATCCTAGGATCTTCTCGAATTTTGACTAAATATTCTTGAGCTAGTTTCATGATTGACTTAACTTGATCTTTAGGGCGAGAAAAGTTCTCAGTTGAGAATACCCAAACTGTTACAACTTTGACACCTAAATCCCAACACCATCCTAACACATCCTCAAGTTTTTGGGCACCCAAATGGTATCCATCCTCATAATTCAAACCTAGAATCCTACTAGCTCTTCGATTACCATCTAAAATAATTCCGATGTGATTTGGTACAGGTTTATTTTTGATTTCAGAAAATAGTTTTTTTTCATAGATTTTATAGAGGAACTTTGGTACTAGCAAATGCATACTTACACCTGAATTTTATTGTAGTTATCACACTATCTCTAATGGGTTGGTGTTATTATTTTTCATTTTAATTTGCTCTTTATAAGAGATTGGGATGTGGATTAATCAAATATCACGAATTATTAAATTAATTAATGCCTTTTTCACAGTTTTACTTAATTGGTAAACGAACACATATATATCACAAAATTTTCTGTATTCTGTAGCCAATGACAGAAAGAGTGTTAAGCATTTTAAGGCGACATGGTAAACGAATATATTGTTTGTTCGATGGAGATGTGATTAATAACCTATCCTCTTCACAAATCAAATTGTTGATAGAACAAATAGAAGAAATTGGAAGTGTGAGAAAGAATCTTGCTATTTTTGATTATCAGTTAAAACCAGAAAAATATGACCTTTACATAAGCAGTGGAATCTCTCCTATGATTGTCCCTTCAGACAAAGATGTTTATCTAGCCTTAGAGTGCTTAGACGTTGTTAATAACCTACAAACAGATATTTTGTGTGTGGGAGTTAGCGACGAGTCAATGTTACCTGTATTAGTTAAAGCTAGAGAAAAAAGTGAAATATTATTGATAAGTCAGACAAAAGAAAGTATAAAGAATTACCTGCCATATATTGATTATCTCATAACCATAAAGGATATTGTGGAAGATACTACCTAGAAAGTATTGAGTTTGTATTTCGCTCTTAGATCATACCCTTTTCAACAAGCAATCTGAATTCTTCCATTGATAAATTCTCTCCTCTCTCATACTTCGTAAAAGCTTTTTGTGCGTTTTCTTCAAGGTTGCTTCTTATTTTGTCTTGTATATTTTTGCGTACTTCTTTCTGAATTTCTTTAAGTTCTTTTCTTAATTCATTCTTCTCTGAAACCTTGTTTAAGAATTCTTTGTGATGAGTATCTGCAATCTTTTTACTGTCAAGAAACTCTTTATGAAAATCATTTGCCTTTTTCCTAAGAACATTAACTTGTTGAAAGAATTGGTTCATTAAATTATGAAAAATTTGTGATTCTTTGGCTGAATCTATAATTATTACATGGAGATAATTTATCTGTTTTTGAATGCTTGAAATCTCTCTCCACACCTGATTTTGAGAAGTTGTTACATGAACATCAGCTGCAAGTTTATTGATTCTTTCTGAAAGTTTCTCCAACTCCTGAATCATGTTCTTTTCTTCTTCAGAACTTAATACGCGTGTTTGAAGGTTCCATTCCAATTTATCAACTTCTTCAGTAAGATTTTTCATTAACCTTTTTTTCTTTCTAATATCTCCTTCTTTGACGTCTCCTTCCTTTTCAGTCAATTCTTCTAACAGAGCTTTTTTCTCTTGTAAATCTTCTTGAAATTTCTTTCTTTTTTCTTTAGATTCTTTTACTTGTGCGTTTAATTCATCACGCTTAGTCATATGCTCTTTTGCTTTTACAAGTAATTCATTCATCTCTAAATTAATTTCATTTCTTTGAGCCAATGCTTCTTTTGTTAGTGTATTGTGTTCGTCTCTCTTTTTTCGAAGGTGACTGATGGTTTCTTCTAATCTACCTAAGTTAACTACTATTTCTTGAGTATCAATAGGTTTGTTTCTTGTAATGTCCATAAATTCTGCCTATCTCTGAAAAAAGAAGTTGTTCTTAAAGATTTTTCGCAATAAGAGTTTTATTAATAATTTGTATAAACCCATTTTTAACCGTGTAAAAATGAAGAAAACTCGAAAAGTGGGGAAAAACCACTTAACTTAGTTGTCTTTCAACCTCTTGAGCTGCTCTAGCCATATCCAGAAAAACCAAACCTAATTTTGCTTCCTTTCTTGCTGACACGGTTAGAACAGCATTCTGACCTGCTGCGGTGGTTATTATGTAGCCATAAGCTCCTTCAATGAAGATTTTCTCTAATTCTCCTCTTTGCATTTCTTGAGCTACTCTCTCACCTAATGATAACATTGCTGCAGTCATAGCTGCCAATCTAGCTTCTTCAATTTCTTGAGGTAGAACCGATGCTATAGGTAATCCTTCTATAGATACGATTGCAGCGCTTTCAATTTCTGGAACTTTTATCTTTAAATCAGTTAACGTAGTTTTTAATTCGCTTGTTTTATTCTCAAAAGTTATTCCGAATGCCATTTGGATTACCTATCTAATTTTGGTCTTATTACAATTATAAATGCAATTATTATTGGTACGTTCTTCTCAACATTACTTTTAAATTTATTTGGTTGGGCAAAACATACTTCTTCTTACAATTTGGAGTTTTATAACAATTGTTGGGAAACAAAGTCCCTTATTTCTGCCTCCGTAGGATGTTTTTCGATTGTTTTACAATTCTCCCTGTATTTTTTCAGCTTTTTCTCCAAGAACTGGAGTAAAAGAGAAAATTAAAAAATTTATTCTAAAACCAGTTTCACTGTTTTTTCAATGTACTCCTCTATTCTTTTCTCAACTGATTTAACTATGGTAGTTACTTTATCTTCAATTTCTTCTTTTTCTCTCTCTAGTGATAAAGTGATTCTCTGTCGATCTATTTTGTAATTGTTTATTTCTTCATTCAATTTTTTAATTCTAACATTCATGTTAAGATCAGAAAATTTTCTGTTTATAGCCTCACTTTGGTTTATAAGGAATTTAGCTTTTTGTTGATTCTCAGCTAAACCATCGTTTATTATTTCTTCGATGTTTTCATAAGCTCTCTTCAGTTTCTCTTTTTTCATCTGAACAGCTGGACTATTGCCTACTTCTTTAAGTATTCTTAGAGTAGCTTTTATGCCTCTATACCCTTCACCTTCTTTTACTAAGGTAGTCAAAGGATCTTTAATGAGCGATTTCATTGTATCTTTATCATAATCACTAAGTTCTACTTTCTTAGATTCTGAAGCTTTTAGGACTTTACTACTTAATTTCTTAATCTCAGAAATCTTATTTGAAATAGAGATTTCTATGTGATCTAGCTCTTTTTTGTTTTTCTCTAATTGAAGATATCCAGGATGCTCTTTTAGTTCATCTAATTCTTTCTGTTTCTTATCTACTATTTTGGTAATTTTAGCAATATCATCTGCATGAGAATTAATTTCTGCAACGATTTCCTTCTTACGTTCAACTAGTTCAATGAGAGATTCTAAGTCATCGGCAACTTTTTCATATTTTACAATTTTAGAATATGATACTAGAGTTTTATTTTCAAAAAAATAAACATCTTCTTTAACACGTGTAAGAGCTCTATCAAGATTCTTCACATTATTCTTGTACGAACGATCCCGTTTTAACCACGACAAGTATTTGGCTAAGAGGTTGACGTATGAGTGTATCCTATTGTTAAGATCTCTATTTAGGGAGTCTAATATATTATAAGTGACATTTTCTGGCGCTTCAAGATCTTCAAACGTCTCAAGTGTCCTATTATATATTGTTGTAGCATAATTCTGGTAAACGTCAGGATCTTTCAGATCCGAATAATCAAATCGATGAGCAGCAGTTTTAAGCTCCTCAATGCGATTTAATATTGCTCTAACCTGCTTAATTGCTGTGTTCCTGTATTTTGAAACAATTGTTGATATACGATGATTGAACCAATCTAAAGTATCTTCCAAAGATTTGTTTTCAGACATTATCGTCTACCTTCTATTAGTTTTTGAAAATATACTATTATAATATTTTTCATTTAAGAAAAGAAATTCACAAATAAATACAAACTTATTGGTGAAACGAATTAAAAAAGTTTAATTTTTAGAGATTTGTATAAAAAAATATAAAGCAGTTAAAGTAAAAACAGATATATCCAAATGATTCTATTCAATTTTCATTGCTATGGTCATCCAAATGTTAGTTCCACTCACAAAACTACTCTAGAATTCACTACAGAATCTGACCTCTCAACTAAGGGTGATTGTATTTTGGCTGTAAAATCAACTTGTAGTTTGAGAAACCTGCCTGACAATCTAAAAGAGAAAATGAAAATAGATGGACAAACTATTATTGTGATACTAGAAGTGGATCATAAACAAGAGAAAATAATTGGGTATGGTAATTCAAAATTATCTTTTACTGATGAAAATGCAATAATTATAAGAAAAAGCCCATTTGTCTGTTCTCGAACATTAATGATTAACTCTAACAAAGCTGCTTTTGATATATCACGAGACATTGTCAACTCCTTAACAACACCAAGTAATGTATTGAATGTAACAATTCAAGTTGATTGAGGAGTAATAATTACTTCTAAACAGGCATGAATCTCTCTTGGAGCACTTTCTCTTACTTTGTGAAAATCGATTATCTCCTTGATTTCCCAATCAAATTTTGTCAGCTCTTGTTTTAGAATACTTACTACTCGATCTTTTCCATCTTCAGTCGCAACAAACTGGTAGAAGTGAATTATACCTCCTGGTTTTAGAATCTGGCACACTACATCTATATACTCTTGAGAGTAACTTGGAAGGTTCATAATTATCCTGTCAGCATTTGGTAGAGAGCTCATTAGTTCTCTACAGTCTCCATGAAGCGTTTTTATAGACCCTTTTAATTTATTCAACAACAAGGATTTTTCCAGACATTTAATGGCTTTCTGGTTTATATCTATGGCATATATGGTTGCATTGTGATTCTGAGCAATATGTAGGGGAAAGGGACCTACTCCAGTGAAAAGATCAATTATTACTTCACCTTCTTTTACTAAATCAGCTACTCGTTTATGTTCATAACCCAATCTTGGACTGAAATAAGTTTCACAAGCATCTACAAAAATAGACAGACCATGTTCAAGATGGATAGTTTCGCATTTTTTTTCACCTGCTATGAGTTCTAGACCTCTAGTTCTTAATTGACCAGAAACAGCTGAAGATTTTCGGTATATCGTTTTAAGTGATGGAAACAATGAATATAGTGCTTCTCCGATTTTTTTCTTATATTTCATTACCTCTTCAGCAATGTCCACAACAGCTATTTCTCCAATCACATCATACGCTTTGGGTATGAATTCATGCAAGTTCTCAGGAATATATTTAGACGCCGCTTCATAGAGATTTTTGGGTTGAAAGTCTTTTTGAGTAAAACTATAGACCTGCAGCTCAAATCTCTCTATAGTGGACGAAGAAAGTAGTAATTGTATTATTTCATCTTTAGAGAGTGTCAAAGGAATAATTAGATGATTTTCATCACGCATGAAATCTAAAGAAGTATCAATAACACCATGTGATAGAAGTGTTTTCCTTAAAGCTTCAGCATCTCTAAAACGTATTTTTATTCCAATAGACTCTATTTGCATTGACTTATACCAATAAAGAAAGCTTTTAAGACTTATTTTTAAGTATAGAAGATGAACTGCGATATAACTTAGTGAAAACGAGGTGTCCCCATTGATAAAAGCTATACTTGTTCTGAAGACTAGTGGATCATGTAGATACTACAGGATCTATGATGAAAAATGGGGTAAAGAAGAGAAAAATGTGGAAGTTATAAGTTACATAACAGCAGTAACATCGATTATAGGTGAATTCGGAGAAAAATCTCCTGAACTTATTGAATTTGGTGATAATGAGATTGTTTGTGAAGCAAAGGGGGAGTATATCTTAACAATCGTCAAAAATAAAGGAAAATTTAATAGATTAGCTGAAAGAGTCAAGAAAAATTTCAGAAATAATTTTCAACCTCTTCAACGAATTACTGAAAATCCTTTCTGGATTGAAGATGATGATTTTCTAGCAAAGGAAAGAGAAGGCATATACAAATTTATGAGAAACCTGAATCTTATAATCAACATTAGAACACATCAAAATGGAACAGAAAGGAAAAAAGTAATAGAAGATATGTATAAAGATGAACCCCTAGTTGTAAGAGATGTAGATTTATTGATAACAATAGAAACAGGTCAGCCTGTATTCCTAATGTTAACACTTACTTTACCGTATGATGCAACCCTTTTTACAGCTTTCATGTCAGCTATCTTAGATTTAGGGACTGCCATCGGATTAGGAGAATTAAGCAAAATTGAGAGTAATAACCTAATATTGTATGTGAAAAAGATAGGCAAAGCTTTTGCTGTAGTAATAACCCGAAATAAAGAAAACAAAATAGCATACAAACGATTCACAGAATTTGTTGCTGATTTATGTGATAATTGGTTGAATAAGGAAGGAATAGAAATAGATGAAGCGTTCCAAGTATTTGAGGAAAGAACTCAATTTGAACAAATTCTGAAAATGATCATTGATACTGAGACTTGGGAGAAACACATGATAAAAGAGTGGGAGAGGGAATACACACAATTGAGAACAATCGAACAAGAGCTTCGGTCATCGTTAACCTAACCTAAAACCTCTCCTACTTTTTTTACATCTCTATAATCAGTTGCGCGCTACATTAAATCTGGAAAAAATAAGTGTGGCGAGCCTGGGCGGATTTGAACCGCCGACCTAGTGGTATATAGACCATCCAACAAAGTTCATTAATTATTTAATTGATAAGTTGGTTATTCATCCTTGAATTACATACCAATCTTAAAAGATAGGAGAAATCAATAATTAAAATACTAGACATATCTTTGGAAAACTTCTTCTGTGATATCTTTTGACTAATTTTCTCATTTATTGGTTTCCTGATATCTCACATAGTGGATATTCAATTTTGATTCCAAAATTGGTAATACTTCTGAAGAAATCTTTGTGTTAACTCCACCCATAATAGTGACAGTTCCGATGTTTTCGTAAAAAGACATATAAATCTTTAAACATACTTTCTTGTATAATACCTAGTGTGGAGATTGATAACATCATGAGTAAAAGAAAATTATTCTTCTGGTGTATGGTTCTTATTCTTTCAACAATCTCAATGAAATCTGTTCTCTTTGGTAGAAATACCATCGCAAAGGAACCTTCAGATAATAACTTAAATAACGAACTAGCACTTGTTGACCATGAATCAATTTTCATAAACCACGATGATAATTTTACAACTTTGGGATTTACTGGTAATGGAACAGAGGATAACCCTTACTTAATAGAGAATCTGAGCTTAACTGATTTTACTAAACCTGGTATGGAGATCATGTTTACCACGAAGTTTTTTGAAATCAGAAATTGTTATATTAACACTCCTCATTACGGCATTAAACTCTCTTCGATAGCAAATGGAACTGTTAAAATTCTAAACAACGTTATTGACTACAGTTTTGCAGGAATTGATGTTGAAAGTACACACAATATTACTTCATTCAATAATTCTATAAGTTACAATTTTTATGGAATCGATATAAGGAATTCGTTTAATTGCAATCTGTCACACAATAAATTTTTTGAAAGCAAAAGATATGGAATTCGCGCAGATAATGCAAAGTCTATACAGGTGAAGCATAATTATTTCTATAATAGTGGTTTAGAGATCAAGAATCTTTCTCTTCCAGAATATTTAGAATGTGTGATTGTTGATAATTTCGTTGAAGACAAACCATTAACATTTATTACAAACTCAGTTGATACTGTACTTTCTACTCCTGACTATGGGCAAATTATACTTGTAAATTGCACCAATCTAAACATCTCCAACCAAATTCTGAATAATGGGGGTATTGGCTTTCATCTCATATATTGTGAGCAAATTGTGTTGTACAATAATCTCATCTATGAGAATTTTAGGGGAACCTTAATAGAGGAATCGAATAACATACAGGTTGAAAACAACACCATTAGAAGCAACGCATTCTATGGAATAGAGTTCATTCAATCAGATTACTGCCTATTTGCAAATAATACTTTTTATGACCAATCTATATGTATTCGATTAGTAGAGAGTAGTTCGGCTTGGATTCATAATAATTCTTTTAATGAATGTTCTGCGTCTCTTTTTATCTATAACACAAGCTCAACAATAATAACAAATAACACGTTTTTCAAGTGTTTGGGTAGGAATATTTACTTGGTATACACCACTTATTCGTTTATTGCATATAACATTATTCAAATTGGTGACTTAGGTTTCGTGTTAAAAGATTCACACTTTAATGTTTTTTATTACAATCTTATTCAAGAATGTGTGAGTTATGCTGTATATATTGGAGAAAATTCTCATAATAATACGCTCTACCTAAACACGTTTTTTGAGAATAATCACTTATATGATTGGCAAGCTGAGGATTTTGGACTGAACAATAGTTGGTATAACGAGACGACACATCTAGGCAATTATTGGTCCGATTGGTCAGGAACTGGTTCTTATTCCATCGGTGGTTCTGCTGGTTCAGTAGATCTTTATCCTCTCCTCTTCCCTTCCATTACTCCTCGAATTGATGAGTTTTCTATGTTTCTTTCACTCCATCTCTTTCTCTTATTGGTCGCTATTGCCGTTCCAATATTAAAAATAAAACATAAAAACAAGTGAAAAACCTTGTTATTTTTGTTGAGAAAAAAAAATTATGAAAAAAATAAACAAGTTTTCATTCTTAACTCAATGTTTTTGATTAGAGTAGGATATTAGGGAAAAAACCATCCACCACCTCCAGGTTTACTAAGAGGATCATTAGGATCTGTGCCCGCACAGAACTCTTCATAGTCAGTGTAACCATCATTATCCGTATCTTGATTAAATGGATTGGTTCCAAATATCCATTCCAGGCGATCATTTGATTCATCACCATCACTATCACTATTTATTGGGTCAGTATAGAATATTCCATGATCTCCAAAGACAAGACCATTCACTTCCTGTCCATCCGTTAATCCATCATTATCCGTATCAGAGTCAGTAGGATCAGTATAGCGTAATCCTAAACCAGGAACATCAACTCCATAGACCTCTTGTCCATCTGACAGCCCATCCCCATCCGTATCTGGATTGGTAGGATCTGTATTATTCAATGGATTTAATTCTTGCCCATCTGACAGCCCATCATTATCTGTATCAGTATCATGAGGGTCAGTACCGTGAGTATATTCTTCAAAGTTAGTTAAACCATCCCCATCAGGATCTAAACCAGAATCATTAGCTAAAGGATTGAGATTATTATCTACTTCCCAACCATCAGGCATGGAATCATCGTCTGAATCATTGTCATTAGGGTCGGTTCCATAAACGTTGAGTTCTTCATTATCTGGAATATTATCGTTATCCGAATCTTGACTGTTTGGATCTGTTTTATGGACGTATACTTCATCTCCATCAAGCAGTGTATCTCCATCTGAGTCTGCTATTAATGGGTTTGTGTTATAGTATTCTTCTAAAATGTCAATTAAATTATCCCCATCACTATCGGTTTCTAAAGCATCAATGGCTAATTTAGCATTAACTTCACCCCAACCATAGTAGTCATCTCGATTTGGTACCCCACGATCAATTGCAGTTCGAGCTAATACTCTCCTGATATCTTCAGGAGGTAGTTTGAAACCAAATAATTCTCGACTTTTCTCTATCAAAAGAGCGCAAACACCTGTAACCATAGGTGCAGCAAAAGATGTACCATCACTAGTACCATAATTACTACCTGGTGTGGTACTTAGTATGTTAACACCAGGTGCGACTAATTCTTGTTCAGGACCAAAACAACTACTCCAACCTCCTTCTTCTCCCATCTCGTCAGCAAACTTTCTATTTTCATTAATTGCTCCAACAGCAATTACATGATCATTAGCTGCTGGATCACAAATTGCTGGAATTCCCACATCTTTTTTGTAGTTACCTGAAGCTGCAACAATAATAATCCCTGCATCGAATGCATTTTGTATAGCTGTTTGGATTCCAGGACCAATGTCATCACTTTGACCTACACTTATTGATATTACATCAACTCCTTGATTCGTTGCCCATATAATTGCTTCAATAATCCACGGAGCTTCAATTCCACACAACTCCCCAAATTCGTTGAAATCCTCACCATTATAGACATTCGCTATGTACAAATCCACTTCGGGTGCAACACCAATAACTGAATCGTCTAGATCATTGTCATTAGCAGCGATTATCCCAGCTACATGTGTACCATGATAATTTTCAGCACCATAGAGGTCATTGGTCCCAATATCACCAAATCTTTCACCTATCCAGTAATAGTTTATTCCTATAATATATTTACCGTAGAAATCCTCGTGATCATAATCCAGACCAGAATCGATTATAGCAACTTTAACATTTCTTCCAGCTACATGGTCGTCATCCAAAATGCTAGTTGCTCCATCAAATCCTCCCCAAACTATTTCTGCATCAGTTTCATCAACACCCCAATCAAGCGTGTCTGTTCCAAAAAATTCAATTTTGTTAGAATAGTCTGTTATTCCCGCATAATTTAGCTTAGTTTGAACATCTTTCAATACAACGTTAGTGTTGTTTTCATCGATTGATTCATAATATGCAACTTGAGAAATTTGCCTTCTGCTGCAAGCAGTTGCAATTAATAAAACAACAATTAAACAAGTATAAATTTTTTTGTTATTATAACTCATCCTTTTTATTTCTCCTTTGTATTAGTACTACCCATTCTATTAGGATTTGCATTTTATTTAATTGTAAATATAAAAACATTATGCAGATTAGCTAATGAATGTTAACTCCACCCACGTTGGTGACAGTTAAATAAGAGGGGTTACCATGTGTATGTGGCATCTGGAAAAACTTACACGGAGTGGAGATTGGCATCTTGAAGATTTTTAAATTGTTCCACATATATCTATTAAGAACGTTCTGAATATAAAATATAATAAAAAGGAAGAAAAATCATGCATAAATCACTAGCATAATTCCTAGTGGTAACAATAATGATACAGATGCTAACTTCTTCTAGTACATTTTCCGTTGCAGAAGAACACACAGTTATCAGTTCAAGAGTTTCTTTGATTGACGAAATCAGAAGAGATAGAAAAGCAAGAGACATTTATTTATGTGGTGTTTTCAAACCAAGAATCAACTACTTTGTTTCAATTAAACTTTCAAGTAAATCAATCTCATCAATTTTTGTATGAAATTACCCCGAATAGTTCCAAAACGTCTAGATTGGGGTTTATGTTTATTTGTAAAATATTTCCTGAATCTCTCAAAATTCTTTTTGATAGGGTAATAAACATTTAATAGAATAAAATAAAGTGAATCTACACTCATTGTAACATGGTGAATAGGTAGCATTTCGAGTTCTAGAATATCTAAAGTATTCTGTTTAGTTATTGTAATAATCTCCTCCTCTTTAGGGAACCTATTTATGAGCTCGGTGAAAGTTGCATAAACTTGTTTACTAATTTTATCATTCAAGAATGGAAAATTAAATTCAAAATTAATCAGTCCATATTGCCTTGCAAGATCATTCACGTCTAGTTTTCTGAGAATGGAATAAGTCTTATTTTGTAATTCTAGCAATTTCAAAATGGAAACAGAACTAAAAAAATCCCGGTATTTACCCATATCATATTTGGGCGAGATATAGAATCTACATAGTGATAAAATACATAGTTGAGAAGAGAGAACTGATTTTGGTAGTTTAAGTCTATTCTCTTCTTCAAGGATTGTTGCTTTCTTTGAAATTTCTAGAATTGCTTCTTTATCCTCTGGAAAAGTTTCCAACAAGTCTGCTATATGTCTATCATTGATCCTTATCAGAAAATTAGAGTCTTTGTCAATTTTTGTTCCAATTTTATCATATTCTATTGTTGCTGTTCTACCTTTTTTCAAAGGAAGTTGTTTTTCGTAACCTTGAATAATAACATAATCATTAACTTCTATATCTTTGATGAGTGTAGTTTTGATTTTAATTGGAATTTCATCTTTAGAACTAGTTTCAAGTGATTTTACAAGGATAAGTTTAGTCCATTCATTGTTTTTATTCATGCTTATTTTTGTTATATGTCCTTCCATGGAAAAGTTTCGCTCAATTAATAATACTTCTTCTTTCTTTTCATGCCATTTCTTTTCAGAGGATGAAAAACTAATATCAAGTTCAGGTATGAAAGCAATTATTTCCGAAGGATATTCTTCATCTAAAGCTACAAAAGCTAGTGCTTTCTTGATGATTTCCTTAGTTTTCAGTTCATCTATAGAAATATTCTCAGCAAAGAAAGGGTTCCAATGTTCAAGATCCTTAAGATAGATGAGAAAGTGTTTGAATGATATATTGAATGAGTTTTGTAATTCGATTAGATACTTGAGCTCACCATGTTCATTAGTACACTCTGAAATGAATGAAATGAAATAATCAAGTTTCTCATCATCACTGTAATTCATATCAATCATCATCTAATTCTTATTTTAGTATATAAACTGATTAATAATATTATCAGTATTTAGATTGATATCATATTAAAGACATTTAGAAATTTCAGTAATAATAGAAGAAAGTGCTTCATCCAATTGTTTTTTTCTTCTATTTTCCTCTTGAGAGGTAGGAGAGGATTAAAAAACGAAGAGAGAAAGGAAGATGGCGAGCCTGGGCGGATTTGAACCGCCGACCGACGGATTAAGAGTCCGCTGCTTTAGGCGTTTGTCGAATACCTCGAAACAAACTCTACCTAACTGAGCCACAGGCCCGCTTTGTTAGGTGTTCTAAACTTCTATTTGCTTTTAAAAATTTTTTCGTCAATGTTTCAATGTTGTTACAAATTCTTTTAAGGTTAGTTAAGTTCAGAGTTCAACTTTGTCCATCCTTTGGTTTTACCTTGGATCCTCCCTTGTTTATCTGTCTTTACTTTAATTATTTCATTTTGAAATACTTGAAGCAAATCAAATATCTTTACTAGCTTTTGTTGTTTGTCACTCTGTCCTTTTCTAATTCCTTTTAGCAAGATATTTTCCAATGAGATAACTTTTCCTGATTTGTTATCAAACCATGTATAAGAATCAGGTGAGAAATTATACTCTTCATCATTGTAAATAATGCTTTCAAAGATGCTATACTCTGGATTCAGTTCCCGTAGTTTTTTGGAATAGAATTTTATCTTTGAATCTCTTGAAACTGTATGACTAATAACACCTGCATCATAAAATGAAATTAATTTCTCCTTTATTCTTAAAATTTCTTCTAGCTCTTGCCACAGATACTTGATGTTATCACCTAATACTGAGCTTGTTTCACCTGGTTTCAAGTTCAATATTTTCGTTTTTTGAAGTGCTCTTCCTACGGAAGAAACTGTTCTATGTCCATCTTTATCTATCTTATCAATAACAAGTTTTACCGTTATTTCAGTTAGGTGCTCCGTTGATTTATGATTTCCTAGGAATTCTATATACTTTAATATAAATTTCTTGAGTTCATCATGGTTATAACTTGTTATATAGCTGTTTCTGATGAATAATCTTCTGTTTTTTTCTGAGTATTCTTTTTTCATACTATGTTTATGTTCTGTATCTGTAACATGGAATACATCTGTTCCCTTGCTACCATCTTTTTTTAGCTTTCTAGTAAATCTGAATCTCTCATAAGCTCTAAATAAATCTTTCATAAAACTAGTTTTGCAAAGTTCTTGTTCTGTGATTCCCCTATCCTCTTTGGACCATGGTATTTTTCCTTCCAATTTGTTTTTTAGCTCAAGAAACTGTAACTTGTTCAAGGAAAGAACAGTCTCAATGCTTTCCATATCTCCTAAACCACTTGATTTTTGTATACTGAACAAAGAATATCTAGGTTTTAAGACATCAATATCTTTCCCTCCAAAGTGCATTCTTGAATATCCATTTAGATATAATCTTATTACAAGAATATCTTTTTTGAGTATTCCTTTGTTCGTTTTGAAATCCTTTGCTCTAGAAATAAAAGCTCC
>BPTM01000199.1 GCA_023705945.1 Candidatus Heimdallarchaeota archaeon | reverse complement strand
CTTATCGTGCAGGAGCTAAACTACGAAATCTTGAATCCACACAATTCCACCCCACAGGAGCTGCGTTTCCAGAGCAAATACTCGGGCTACTCATAACTGAGAAAGTAAGAAGTCTAGGAGGACAAGTATTAGGATACGATGGAGAACAAATCTGTTATCCACTTGAACCAAGAGATGTTGAAGCTTCTTCTTTCATCAAATGCTGTGCATCCACAGATAATTACATTGAAACACCTTCTGGCATGAGAGGTATCTGGTTGGACAGTCCATTGATTGAAGAACTAAAAGGAAAGGGTACAATTGAGAAAAATCTAAGTGCTATGTATCGAATGATGCAACGTTTCGATATTGATATTACTAAGGACCCCATTCTTGTTTATCCGACACTCCACTATCAAAATGGAGGAGTTTTACATGATGAAAACTGTTATACTTCTCTTAAAGGTCTTTTAGCAGCAGGTGAAATCTCTGGTGGAGTTCATGGAAAGAATCGTTTAATGGGTAATTCATTATTAGAAGTTAATGTGTTCGGAAGACGAGCAGGTATAACTGCAGCTAAAGAATACAAGAAGAAAAGTGGAAATCCAGGAAAATTGTCATTGGATCATGTTAGAAAGACAATAGAATCACTAGATGCACTAAAAATGAAAGAGAAAAGATACTCACCAATGATTCTTCCTGAATATAGAAGTGAAGCAGTTAGAGACAGGCTGGTTCAACTATACGAAGATTCCTGTTAATTCTCCTCTTTTTTTCACAATTTTTATATAATATATATTGTATACAACAACGATTCAATGAATAATAAATTCATCTTCCTTCGACATGCTTCAACTAAATTCGACCCAAAGAAACCAGCAAATAAATGGATCTTAAGGGACGAAGGGATAGAACAAATTAGCAAACTTTGTGATGATGAGATATTTTTTGATGTAGACATCATAATATCATCTACAGAAAAAAAAGCCATTCAGACAGCATACTATATAGCCAAAAAAGTAGAAAAAAAGATTATCACAAATTCTGCATTAAATGAACTCAACAGAGGAGAAAGAGTTATTGAAACAGCTGAAGAGTATCGCCAATGTGTAAAAGCAATATTCAATGATATACATGTAGGTGGATGGGAAACAGCAGAAAATGTTCTTAAAAGATTTAGAAGCGAAATAGTAAAAATAGATCAAGATCACACTGAAAAGACAATTCTGATAGTAAGCCATGGAATTATATTAACTTTATATTTTGGATACCTACTTACAATTGAAAATTGGAAACTGTTTGAGAGGTGGGAGCAGTTTAAGTTCTGTACATGGGGAATAGTTGAGGGTAATAATGTAGTCAAAGATATAATTGGATAATAAAAATGTTAAATTTTTTAGATCACTTTTTTGTGCTTTCTTTAACTAGTTTGCTTCTTTTCCAAAAATTGTGGAATATTCTTGCCTAGAAGCTTCTTATTTGTTTCTTTAATTATCAATATAGCCAAAACAAATGCTATTGCCCCGAAAATTAATGGAAACAGAGGAAGGGTTAACAAACCCTGTGGTGAAATATCTGCAATAAATGCTCCAAGAAAAGCACCAAGATAAATAAAGATGGTGTTCTCAAATTGCAATAAACTCATCCCCCTTGCTCTTTCTTTGGATTTAGTAACATCAGACATAATTGCATTAGCTGTTGGTATCTTTAAAGCATAAAGTGGATAAGAATAAAAGATGAATATAATTACCCAATAGTTTGAAAACAAATACATAAACAAGAATAAAATCGGATAAGCTACAATTGCTATAAGTAAAACTGGTCTCCTTCCTTTCTTATCTAAAATCCTTCCGATGAACAGTAGAAAAATCATCCCAAGAAAAGTTGCTATTGTATTTGAATAGCCTATGAAATCATAAGATAGACCTACTTCTTTAAGATATATAGATGACAATGTATTAAAAGGACCAAAACCGAAATCTAATATTGCTAAAACTACAAGAAGAAACAAAACGTTTCTACGAGTTAAGATCTTCCAATAACTAGCTGACTTGTTGTTGTGATTTTTGTTACTCAACTCTATTCTTTCAGATGAATTTTTTTCAGGATTTTGGATAGGTATGTTAGAATCTTCTACATCATCGTCTTCCTCAACACTTGGTTTAGAAGGTGAGAACATAGTAACTATTCCAGTAATTAGTGCAAATCCAGCGCCAAAACTTAGACCACCAATCATACCCAAATTTTCATAAATCAGACCAGATACACTACTTCCGATCATCCACCCAAGACTGGCAAAAAACATCTGAAAGCTTGAAACCTCACCTCGTTTATCAGGATGACAGATAGTTGTACTTAAAGTATTATGCATGATATAGAATACATTATGAACTCCAAACACCCCTAAAATTAGAAGAATGTGCCAAGGAACACTATTGAAAAATATTAGTAATATACATTGAGCCATAAGTAGCAGTCTGGCAAAAAACATAATTTCTTTTCTTCGTCCAGTCTTATCTGAAAAAGTGCTAAATATTGAACTTCCTATTATTGAAACGAGCCCAGGGACTGCAAGTACTATGGTTAACATCAGGTAAGGATATTGGAATCCTGCTTCAGTTGTAATCAACTCTTCATTCAACCATATACCAAAAAATATCCAATAACTGGATATGGCTAGACTATCGAATAAGTAAGCAAATAATAAGGGCAACAAATTTCTTGGAGGTAAACGATTCTTCATTTTACCTAAAAATACAGAACTCATTCAATAATCAATTTACAGAATTCAATATGGATTTAAAGATATAGATATTATGAAAAGGATAATATGTAGTTCTATGAGCAATAATTAGCCCCTTTTAGCTGTTGTATGAAAATCTATTCTATTTTCGAAAAGTTCCCAATTGGATACCTTTTGCCTTGTTATCTAGTCTTTCCTTTTTGAATCTTGTTAGTTCTCTCTTCCCTATTTGTTGAATGAAGATTTTCCTCATCCTTTCATCGATGACATCATTATTGATAAAAGCGCTAAAAACCAACTGTACAGTTATTTCAAGAAATTTTTTACCAGTTTTTGTTAGTTGATATCTATCCTTATTATCTATTTCAATAATCCCAAAATCCCACAATTTTACTACATAATTTGATAAAAGTTTCTTAGGAAAATGAGATAGCTCTATTTTTAGTGTGTTATATGTAGCTTTTTCAATATACAGGAAAGACAATATGTCTAGTGCCTCTAGTTCGTCTAATAGATCAAAAATAGTAGATATTTCATTCTTCGAATTAGAAAGTAAATACTTGAAATCCTCTTTAGAAATTTTTCCAAACATTTGAATCTGGATTATTAAGCTAGATTGATTTATTTAAACATATTTAAATCGAAATAGATGTTGAATATATTTTCAATCTGGAAATGCAAAATCATAATTTCGAAGAACGTAAGCAAATAGTAAAGGTAACAAAATTCTTGGATACACCAGCTGTCTTAGGACAAGAGAAACTTTTTCAAGACATGTAGTTATATCCATCTACTTGTGGAAGAATCATATTTTCACCAACTCCGGTAACGAAGTCCCAAAAGCATGCCTTTGCCTTTATTCTTTTTTCTTTCTTCTTTGAATTTTGTTAGATCTCTCTTCCCTATTTGTTGAATAAAGATTTTCTTCATCTTTTCATTAGCAATCTCATCATTGATATAAGCGCTAAAAACCAACTGTACAGTTATTTCAATAAAATTTCTACCAGTTTTTGTTAGTTGATATCTATCCTTGCGATCTAGTTCAATAATCCCAAAATCCCACAATTTTACTACATAATTTGATAAAAGATTCTTAGGAAAATGAGATAGCTCTATTTTTAGTGTGTCATATGTAGCATTTTCGAAATACAGGAAAGACAATATGTCTAGTGCCTCTAGTTCGTCTAGCAAATCAAAGATAGAAGATATTTCATTCTTCGAATTAAGAAGTACATACTTAAAATCCTCTTTAGAAATTTTTCCAAACATTTTGAGTCTAGATAATTAAGCGAGATTGGTTTATATAAACATAGATGAATCAAATTAGCTTCATAAAACTATGAAGAAGATTAATATTCTGTTAAGAGAAATATAAATGAGGCGATGTTATGAGTAGTGATTCACAAACAGAAGCTGAAATAAGATCATTTTTTGATGACTTTGTTGAAGCATACCCTAAAGAAGACCTGGATAGATATCTTAACCTTTTCTTACAAGATGAGAATCTTGTTATGTTTGGCACAGGTGAAAAATGGTTAGGATGGGAAGAGTACAAAAACGCACCAGCAGAAGACAAGGAAAGACATGGAGATATTTCTATTACATTTGACTGGTTAAAAATAAACTCACATGGACCACTAGCTTGGATTGCTGCTGAGGTTGCTGTTAAAGTGAAAGTTGAAGATGAGGAGAGAAGTATTCCTGCTAGGTTAACAGGTGTTTTAAAAAAGATTGAAGATAAATGGAAAATTGTTCAAGGTCATATTTCAGTTCCTGGATAATGAAAGAAAATCACAGTTTGACATTAAATATATAGATGTCCATCTATAATACAGATATTATGGGTATTTCTGAATATAGAGGAGTTGAACTATTATCAAAAGATGCAGAAGTTCTTCAAGAATTAGAGGAGATAATAGGAGAGAGCATTCCACTAGCAAAAAGTGCTGCTGCTTATAATTCAGGATTTACACTCCATAATAAATCAATCACCAAACTTAGTTTAAGAGATAAAAAATTGTTAGAATATCCGGAGTGTATTTCCAATCTTAATAACCTTCAGAAACTATTCTTGCGAGATAATCAGTTAAAATATATCGCCAATAGTATCACCTGTAATACTCAACTTGAGCAATTGGACGTGTTTAAGAATACAATAGAACGGCTACCAGAGAACTTTGGAGATTTAATCTACCTCCGGGATATTGATTTGTCAGTCAACCAGATTAGCACACTTCCTAAGAGTATAATTAAACTCCAAAATCTTGTTAAATTAGGTCTATATAACATTCAATTGGAAGAGCTACCAGAGAACTTTGGTGATCTCAGCAATCTTGTTTCTTTGGGTATGTGGAAAAATAAATTGACATCTTTACCTGAGTGCATAGGAAAATTGAGCAACCTGAGGAAACTGTGGATACAAGAAAACCAATTAGAAACACTACCTGAAAGTATTGGTGAATTATGTAATCTAGAAGAGCTTCAGATTTTTGATAATCCTTTGAAGAGTCTTCCTGTAAGTTTATCCAATCTGAAAAAACTGAAAAAACTAGGGATAAACAAGAGAAATGTAAAAAAACGTATGATTTTAACTAAAGAGTTAAAGCAATGGGTAGAAGAGATGAAGGCAAAAGGATGCAATGTGCAGTAAGATGTAAGGCAAGCATTCCCTTCCAATAAGGACCACTAAACAGCAAGCTTATATTTGAATCAGATGGTTTTTTCTCTTCTCATTTTGATGCAAAAACAGTAAAAGTGAATTTTTCTATGTTTTATTACCTAGGAATTAAGTCATCTAATCCAATAAGATTGAAGTGATATGTCTTTATTGAAATATGCTCTGCAAATCCTAATCTTTCATTGATTGAAATCATTGGAGCATTTGTACCTGCATTATCTGTTGCAATAAATTCTATTTCCAGGTATTTTTTATGAATGAAATCAATCATCGCTGCCTTCAACCATTTTCCTAATCCTCTACCCCTATATTTTGTCTTTACACCAGTGAGCAACTGTTCAATATACTCTGGGGATTCAGGAATATAGACCATCTCTGTTAATCCACTTATTTGTTGATCAGATTCCTTAGTTATCATTGTAATCCATTTATGGCCCCTATTAGTAATCCAACTTTTCTCTTTCTCTTTTCTTGTTTCAGGAGTAACTCTCACAGTTGTGGGAATCTGTCCTAATGGACGTTGATTTAGTATCTCTGTGTAAACTTCCGTATATTCTTGGATAATATCGTCAGGGCATGTCTCAAACATTTCCAGAGTTATTCCATCTCTTTTTAATAACTTCTCACCTGTTGATTTCCATTGTTTGATTAAATCCCAATCAATTTTAGTAAAATGCAATCTGAATTCAGCTTCTTCATGCACGAGTACGCCTCTTAGAAAATTGCAGAAATTTATTCCTGTTTCATCAGAAAGTGTTGAAGTAATAGTTGTGATTCGTTCAAGTTTCAAGAGATGATCTAGAACTGTCCGAAGGAGTTTAGAACCTAAACCTTCCCTTCTAAAAGACTTGTTAATCCCAAGTTCAACAACTGCTATATGTTTTGTTTGCTCATAATTAGTTGCAAGTTTTGTATTATAATTCACTTGAGCAAATCCTATAACTAGTTCATCCTTTTCAGTAAGAACTAACCATCGATGTGTATCACTCCTTGGATTCTGATCACTCATCATTTTTTTACGCAGATCTCTTGGATAAGGTTTATCGTCAGGTTCCACCTCAAAGAAGAGCTCGTCATTTAAATCGAAGTATTTCTCAAATAAATCATCTGTAGCAGTGAATACATCAAATTCAATTATTTTATAACTTGGAAGAGGCATTTTATTATTATAAAAAAGAGAATTTATAAATCTACTATTTTTTGAGAGAAGATAGTAAAATAGTAGTCACTGAATAGTTGCGTAAAATGTAGAACTGTATGGTTAGTTTCTTTTGCATAAATATAAATAGAAAATAATGAAATCATGTTTAATGAATTATGTAATTTTAAATGGAATGTATGAAGACGATTCTTTTATTCCAAGAGTTAACCAAATGGTCTCTGAAGAATTCCAACGGAATAAATACACAGGGGATACTGTTATTCTTCATGATAAAGAGATTAAACCATGCCTAGGTTGTTTCAAATGTTGGGTTCAGACTCCTGGCATTTGTATCATTGATGATTATGGACGAGAAGTTGCCAAAAGAATGATTCAATCAGATGTTTTAGTTTATATAACGCCAATTAACTACGGGGGTTATTCTGCCGAACTAAAAAAGGCTCTTGATAGATCTATCGGCTTACTTTCTCCGTTTTTCCGCATTTATAAAAATGAGATTCATCATGAAACAAGATATGATAAGTATCCAAATCTTATAGTTATTGGCACTTTGGAGAAACCTAATACTGAACAGGAAGAGATTTTTACTACACTAGTGAAAAGAAATGTGTTAAATCTCTTTAGCGAAAAATACTCCTCTCAAGTAATTTACAAAGATGATGACGATGCTACTATCACGAAGAAAATCGAGAGAAGTCTAGCAATAGTAGGTGAAGGAAATGAATAAACAGCTAACATTCTTAATGTGTAGTCCTCGAGGAGAAAAAAGCGCTTCTCATTCGATTGGATCCTATTTAACTAGCTTATTTGGAGAGAAGGGTATAACTGTTACAAGTTTTAGTGTGTATCAAACACTGAAGAAACAAGATAAGATTGAGGAAATGATTACGTCAATTGATAACAGTGATATAATTCTAATTTCATCACCACTCTATATAGATCAAGCTCCATACATGACAATTAGAACTATGAACATCATAACTGATAGTTTTAAGCAAGGTAAAATAAGTAAAAAAGAACGACACCTTTTCGCAATTTCTAATGCGGGATATCTCGAATATTATCATAATAGTATAGCTTTGAAAATCTATGAGCAATTTGCTAAGGAAAATGATATCATTTGGGCAGGTGGGTTACCAATAGGTGCTGCTGGAACATATGTTCAGTACCCAATTCCTGAATTCTTGAAAATGTTAGAACCATTACCCAAAGAAGATCCTAGGTATGAAATCTATGCTAAACCAACAAAACTTCTTGATTCTGTTATAAAAACGTCGGTAGATTATCTAAGTAGAGGAAATACTGTTCCAAATGAAGAACTTCAGAAATTAGAGTTTATATCAATGCCCCTAGAAGCATATATTGAAGGTGGTAATAATGGGTGGCTTGAAGCAGCAAAACAATATGATACTACAGACAAACTAAGAAATAAGCCCTATGAAAGATGAAAGATAAAATATCACAATATCACTGGAATTTCGAACAGCAAGAAAGAGATATTAAGCCCATATTCAATGTGTCATATGAGCTATCAAATATCGAAAAAAGCATTAATCGGAGCTCTATCGCTGATTTTTGTCATAGTTGCTTCAAGTATCCCTATAACATATTTTGCAACAAGAAATCATTACATAAATGAAATTGTTGGCGATCATGTTTTGAAATGGGATTTGGATAAAGTCAGAGTTAGTGGTAATTTATCCACTGGAGAACAGGTTATCTTAACAATGGAATTGACATTTCCAACAGGAGGATACGAAATATTAACCCCAACTACAATATTCCCAGATTCACTCCTAGCTCATGTTATGTGGATAAATTTGTATGTAATAGAACCAACTGGAGTAGTGACAACCGCACTAGTAGAATATTCGGTTCAACAAATAGTTATTTTCTCTGTCTCTGGAAATTGGACAGTTTATTGTAATAATTTAGAGGTAGAGGTTGAAATTCAATATTGTGATTGCTAACTCTGCAAATAGTTGGAAAAAAAAGAATGTTTGAAACTAAATGAAGGTTATAACAAAAGAAGGGGGAAAAAGAAGAGGGTATATATCAAAAGAGCCTGCGTTACCTGATATTTCATAGTGTCCTGAACCACCCCAATTGTTCCAATAATTGCCTTGCATTGAGGTAGAATTGTACCAAATATTTGCATCTTCTGAAGCATCATCGAAACCCTGGGAGTTTTCAGATGATCTATTATCAACAAATGAATTTAATGAAATAATATTTGAACTACTTACAGAGTCAAGATATATTGCAAAATTACTGTTGTTAAGAAAATGATTTGAGATTATCATGCAAAAATCACTATTTTGAAGATGAAGACCTTGTGTATATCCAGTAATACTATTATTTACGAATGTAACATTATTGCTTTTGTACAGTGTTACCCCATCTCTTACAGACGTCTGTCCCTCACTATATGAAAGGATATTTTCAGATAAAGTTGAAAATGAAGATTCCATTAGAACTATTCCTTCACAAGTTACATCTTGAATTTCGTTTCCAGAGATATGGGTAAAAGCACTTTCCAGAGAACAGATCCCGTGGTGACTTACATCGGAAATAAAATTGGAGAGTATATTCGTATTATCACAATTTTTTATAGATATTCCATCAATACAAAATGAAATAACATTTTCCTCTAAGGTGCAGTTATTTGATGAAAGAAGAAAAATACCTTCTAAACCAGTGGACCTAATATTATTACCCGTGATAACAACTCCATCAGATGCATTGATTTGTACACCAGTATAAGGTCCAACTTCTGGCCACCAGCCATCTATCATGTAGTTGTTGGAAATTAAACATGTTCCGTACTGTACAGATTCTATTACAATACCCATGTGAAAACCAGTCATTGTACAATTTGTTATAATGAAATGTTTTGTTGTATTCTTAACGAGTATACCAATGAACTTCTCACTAAAACAATAATTTGCAATAATATATGGATCCTCATCAGTACCAGTTCCTGGTAAATTCAAATTAACAAAATCCTCATCAGAGTTAATCTCTAAACCATTTTCATAGGGTTTGAAAATTTCAATAAGAACATCAACTACAAAATAACCAACAATTGAAAAAACAATTAAATAAACTATAATTACAGAAATCACAACAGTTCTTATTGTTTTATTTGTTGAGCTGTTTTTCATATATATATCACTATATTGATATATAACGACACAACTATTTAAAGGTTTTTATTGAAGTATAGTAAATGTTAACTCAACTAAGATCGGTTACACTTTTGGGCAGGATATCTTGGGGAGGTTG